>CAZMZK010000023.1:0-15557 GCA_964570705.1 uncultured Micavibrio sp. | reverse complement strand
TCTATGCGGAATTGGACAAGAATTCAAGAGGCTTGTTGGACTTTTGCGTGTAATCCCTAAAATTTTATCTATTCGTAAGGCCTGATTAACCGGACTTTGATAGTCTTTTCCTGTGCAGTGCAAAATGATGCGTTGCGGAAGTCGAGGAGAAGTTATTATGGCAGATATTCATTCCAGTTTCAGCGTACAAGACAATGGGGTTATCCGGATTACCCTTGACGATCCGACATTTGTCCGTGCCGAAACCGTGCTGGTGGATCGGGCCAGTGGGGAAGTTCACGCGTTGTTGCAACAAAAGCTCCATTCGCTGGGGGCCGCCCCTGAAAGTGTGATGCAGGCGTTCTTCGAAAACAGTGATGTGATGCTCAGCGCGACGCGTATTGACGGGTCATGTTTGGCACTCCGTTCCCATGTTGTCATTTGGCATTAATTAAAAAAAGTAATGCCGCCTAAGAAAAAACCCGCCGGGTGGCGGGTTTTTGTACAATATTGGGTGCGCAACTATTCTTGAGTTTGGGTTGCGTAATCTTTTTTCTCGGTAATACGTGCTTTTTTACCGCGCAAGCCACGCAGGTAGTACAGTTTTGCACGACGGACGGCACCACGACGGACCAGTTCGATGCTTTCGATGCGTGGGGACAACAGTGGGAATACACGCTCCACACCTTCGCCATAGGAAATTTTGCGAACGGTAAAGCTTTCGTTGATGCCGTGGCCTTCACGGGCGATACATACGCCTTCATAGGCCTGAATACGCTCGCGGTTACCTTCAACGATCTTGACGTTGACTTTGACGGTATCGCCAGCTTTGAATGGGGGAATGGTTTTGCCAGCAGTCAGTTTAGCAACTTGGGTGGCTTCGAATTTTTGTAATACGTTCATGTTTAGCTCCATTTTATACGAACCCCGATAAGGAGATAGATATCTCCTGCGGATCCATTATTTTGTTAAAGTTGGAGGGTTATACCCTGATTTGAACAAAGAAAGCAAGGGTTTTTCGGGGGGCTTAAGGTTTTTTTGCCAATAAATCCGGTCGGCGGGCCTGTGTCAGCTCTAAAGACTGGTTATGCCGCCATTCGGCAACATGTCCGTGGTGGCCACTGGTCAGAACCTCCGGGACGGCGCGGGAAATGCCGTTTACATCTGTCCATTGGGCCGGACGGGTGTAATGGGGATATTCCAACAATCCATCGGAAAAACTTTCCTCGATCGGGGTATCGGCATTCCCGACGGCGCCATCCAACAGGCGGATACACGAATCCATCAGGATATGGGCGGCCATTTCGCCCCCCGTCAGGACATAGTCGCCAATGCTGATTTCTTCGAAATCATGGGCATCCAGAACACGTTGATCGACCCCTTCATAACGCCCACACAGAAGGGTTAGAATCGGTTCTGCGGAGAGTTCTTTGACAAGATTTTGGTTAAGAACTTTGCCGCGGGGCGAGAGATAAATTTTTCGTCCGGTTTGAGGAAAAGAGAGGAGGGCCCGTTCAATGACATCCGGCTTCATCACCATGCCCGCTCCACCCCCGAAAGGGACATCATCGACCGTTTTGTGTTTGTCGGTCGAAAAGTCACGGATATTTCGGGCGTCATAAGACCAGATCTGTCGGGACAAGGCACGCCCCGTGATCGAGTGCCCCAAAGGCCCCGGAAATAATTCAGGAAAGAGGGTGAGAATATGAAAGTGCATGTATGATTGTCCCCGTTATGCCATAAATTCTTCGGCGGGGGCGACCACGACAATATTTTGTTCCAGATCAATGTCCAGTACATAGGGTTCGGCCAAAGGAAGGTAATAGGTTTTGCTGCCGTCAATCGGTTTGATTTCAATCAGGTCGCTGGCGCCGAAATTATCGACGGCGACGATGCTGCCGATTTTATGGCCTTCTTCATTAATGGCATCACATCCGACCAGATCTTCCAGATAGATTTCGCCGTCATCGGTTTCCGGTAATTGGTCGCGGTCGATATACAGCGCGGTGCCGCGCAATTTTTCGGCTTCGGTGCGATCGGTGATGCCATTGACTTCGGCCAGCCAATCGCCTTTGATCGGGTTTTTCAGGACAATCGTATATAATTTTCCATCAACGCCCTGTAACGGGTTATAGCTTTCGATGTCTTCGGGATCCTCCAGATAGATCGCGAGTTTAACCAGCCCACGTATTCCGTGCACGGTGCGGATATCTGCAATATGGAGTTTTTTATCGTTCTTCATGATCTAACCTATTATGTGAGAGATTAGGAGTACCTCAATTTTATAAAATAAATCAACATTATAAGGATAAAAATGATGAGAAAGAGAGAGCGGGATTTACAAGATCATGCGGAATATCCTTAAAAATGCTTGGAATCATTTGCATTTCCGTCTATAAATACCCCTTCATTTTCAACACTGTGGAACGTACACCAAGATGATCATTGCGGCGCAACCCAAGCAATTTACTTTGAAAGATGATGGAAAAATTTATTTCCAGCCGGATTCGACCAATCCGTTGCCAGGCGATGTTTTGGCGTGTGTAGAAAAAGGCGACAGCCTGTTACAACCAGGTGTCAAATTGGTCGAAGGCCGTGATCTTGGGGCGGAAGAGCCTGCAGCGGTATTGGCTGCCGTTGAAACATGGATGAAGGCCCATATTTTCACTGTGTTGGAGCCGTTATTTACGTTGGTTGGAGATGAGTCTCTGGCCGAACCGGTCAAAGAAATTGCCCTGAAATTATTTGCCCATACGGGGATTGTGCCACGTGGTGAGATCGAAGAGCATATTGCCAAACTGGATGCCGATATGCGCAAAGTCTTGCGCGATAAAAAAGTCCGTTTGGGCCCTCTGTTGGTATTCTTGCCGGAACTGAATAAACCTGCTGCCGTGAAATTGCGCGCGTTGTTGTGGAGCTTGTTCCACGACAAAGCCTTGCCGGCCCCAACTCCACGCGATGGTGCGATGTCGTCGGTGGTTGATGTCACCGCGGCGAATCCGGATTTTTATCGGGCGATCGGGTATCCGTTGTATGGCCCACGCGTGATCCGCATTGATATGCTGGATCGTGTGATCAATGCGATTTATGACTCGGCCAAAGAAGGAAAATTTCAGGCCCAGCACAAAATGGCCGAATGGATGGGGTGCCCGATTGCGGATTTGTACGCCATTCTCGAGGCCATGGGCCATCGCCGTATTGTGAAGTCCCCAGAAGAAAAAGCAGAAGAAAAAAGTGAGACAGTTGGCGAGGCAGTTGTTAAGACCGTTGCTGAGGCGGTTGTTGTTGCACCTGTGGTGGGAGAGCCAATTCCTGAACCTGCTCCTGTTACGGCGCCGTTATCGTTGCTGGATTTGATGGAGGCCCCTGTGGTTGCCCCTGTTGCTGCAGTGGCGACTGAGCCTGCACCTGTAGCAGAGGTTAAAAAGCCCGAGCAAAAGAAACCGGAATTGGATGTCTTTTTCTTGCGCCGTGGAAAAGCCCATGTGGCCCAGAGCGAGCGCCCGCCACGTGCGGCCCATCGCCCGCATCGCGGTGAGAGTCATCCGGCGCCTCAGGCAGAGGAAAAATCGGACAAGAAGAAACCATTCCCTGCGGAACGGTATGCCCCCAAAGGCCAGAAATTCGATAAAAAACATACGGATGATTCATCAAAAAAATTTACCGATCGCAAAAAAGATCACAAAAAACGGGATGATAAATCATCCTCCCGCAATACGGCTCATGGACCTCGCGTTTATTCGGCCGAGGCTTCGTCATCTGATAACCCGTTTGCAGTGCTGCAGAATTTAAAGTTGAAATAGAGTCCTTATATGGCAGCTTTGTGTTTTTCAGAACACGGGCCGCTTTTGGTTTTTGAAGGGGGATGCTCTTGGTAAAAGGCATCCTCTTTTCATTTTTCACATGTTTTTGCGGTGTTTCGCTGTGTTTTGATCTGGGAAAACTTGAATATTTTATGCTTCCCCGCTTGCGTATTGTTGCGTAAGGCATTAGAAACGGAGTGCTTTTTTGTAAAGCCAAGCTTTTTAAATAGACCAAACCTTTCAACAGAAGAGTCTGTCCCATGATCGGGGTTCTTGCCTTTTACGCCTTCGCGGCGATTCTCGTTCTCAGTGCTGGCCTTGTCATTACGGCCAGAAATCCGGTGCATTCGGTGTTATTCCTTATCCTTGCATTTTTTAATGCAGCGGGGCTGTTCGTCCTGTTGGGCGCGGAATTTATCGCCATGATTCTGGTGATTGTTTATGTTGGCGCGGTGGCGGTGTTGTTCCTCTTCGTGGTGATGATGCTGGATGTTGATTTCGCCAAATTGCGCAGCGGGGCCAAGAAATTTGTGCCTCTTGGCGTGCTGGTCGGGGTGGCGTTGCTGGCAGAATTGGTGATGTTGTATCAGGCATGGCCACATCCGGCTGCACCTGTTGCGACCGATGTAACGGGTGTTGATAACACCCGTGCCTTGGGGCATGTGTTGTATACCAGTTATGTGTTTCCGTTTCAGGTCTCTGGCCTGATTCTTCTGGTCGCAATGATCGGGGCTATTGTTCTGACACTGCGCACACGCGGAGATGTCTTGCGCCAGAAAGTTGGCGCGCAGGTTGATCGCTCTATCGCGGAGTCGGTTGAAATTCAAAAAGTATCCGTAGGTTCCGGAGTATCCCATGTTTGAGATTGGTCTGATCCATTATCTGTCGCTGGCCGCGATTTTGTTCACGATTGGTGTATTCGGGATTTTCCTGAACCGCAAGAACGTGATTATTATCCTGATGTCGATCGAGCTGATGTTATTGGCCGTCAACATTAATTTTGTGGCTTTTTCCAGCTTTTTGAATGATTTGGGCGGACAGGTCTTTACCATGTTTATTTTAACGGTCGCGGCAGCCGAGGCAGCAATTGGTCTGGCTATTCTGGTGTCGTTCTTCCGTAACAAAGGATCCATCGCGGTCGAAGATATTTCTGCGTTGAAAGGATAGAAATGTTGTCAGGTATACAAAAACTGAAGGGTGGGAATATGGATATTGATTTAATTCCATCCTCTTTAGTCGCTTGGGAGCAAGATCGCTGTCCTTGGAATGAGCAGGAAAAAATTGATACCCATAAGTGCGCTGTTAAAAATGTATCTATGTGTAAATTTTTTGAGGGTATCGAGGGGTTGGATACTATTCTTTGCTCTTATCCCAATGGTTTAAAGGACGAAAGTAGATGATGTTAGGATATATTGCTGTATTTGCGCCATTGGTAGCATTTTTACTGGCGGGTTTGTTCGGAAAGAAATTGGGGGATCGATTCTCCCAGATCGTCACTTGCACGGGCGTCATCGCGGCGGCGGCGGCTTCGGTCAAATTGTTTTTCTCGGTTGTACTGGGCTCGGCCCCGCATATTCTGCCGCTTATGAACTGGATCACATCGGGTGATTTTACTGTGGATTGGACGCTACGCGTTGATCAATTGTCGGTCATCATGATGTGCGTGATCAACATTGTATCAAGCTGTGTGCATGTGTACTCCGTCGGCTATATGAGCCACGATGACAGCAAATCACGCTTTATGGCGTATCTCTCGCTCTTTACCTTTGCGATGTTGATGTTGGTGACGGCGGATAACCTGTTGCAACTCTTCTTCGGATGGGAAGGGGTCGGTCTGGCGTCCTATTTGTTGATCGGGTTCTGGTATCATAAACCTTCCGCCGGTGCGGCGTCGATGAAAGCCTTTATCGTCAACCGCGTTGGGGATCTGGGGCTGACCCTTGGGATCATGACGGCGTTTGTGATTTTCGGCACGATCCAGTTTGACGGGATTTTTAATCATGCGGCCGAAAAATCGGCGGATATGTTTACTTTCTTTGGCTATCAGGTGCATGCGTTGACATTGTTGTGCTTGCTGCTGTTTGTCGGGGCGGTTGGAAAATCGGCACAGTTGGGGCTGCACACATGGTTGCCCGATGCGATGGAGGGGCCAACCCCTGTATCCGCCCTCATTCACGCAGCGACGATGGTGACGGCCGGGGTGTTTCTTGTCTCTCGCTTTTCGCCGGTCTTTGAATATGCGCCGGACGCCTTGATGGTGGTTTGTATTTTCGGGGCCTTTACTGCTTTTGTGGCGGCCACGATCGGAATGACCCAGTTCGATATCAAACGGGTGATTGCGTATTCGACGATGTCGCAATTGGGATATATGTTCTTTGCTTTGGGCGCGTCGGCGTACTCTGCCGCGATGTTCCACTTGGTCACACACGCGTTTTTCAAAGCATTGCTGTTTTTAGGTGCCGGATCGGTCATTCACGCGATGTCGGACGAACAGGATATGCGGAAAATGGGCGGAATTTGGAAAAAGATTCCGGTGACCTATGCGATGATGTGGATCGGGTCTTTGGCCTTGGCCGGGGTGCCTTTGTTTGCCGGATATTATTCCAAGGATTTGATTTTGGAATCCGAATGGGCATCGGGAAGTCAGATCGGCCATTTTGCCTATTATATGGGGATTGCAGCCGCGCTGATGACCGCGTTCTACAGCTGGCGTTTGCTGATTATGACCTTCCATGGCAAGCCACGGGCCGATCATCACACGATGGAGCATGTGCATGAATCTCCTGCGATTATGATTGTGCCATTGCTGGTTCTGGCGGTGGGAGCTATTTTCTCGGGATCTGTTCTTCATGGAGGGTTTTCTGGTGTGAATGAACACGAATCTCCGGCATCTCAGGAATCTGTCGCAACAGAATCCGTTGTCGAAGATGCGAATACTGTTGTTGAGCAAACAGAATCCAAAGATGTGTTGCATGATAAAGCCGCCTTCTTTGGCAAAAGCATCGTGGTGTTGCCGGAGCATGATTCAGTTGCCAAGGCGCACCATGTTGAGGAATGGGTGAAATTATTGCCGACGATTGTGGGGCTTGTCGGGATTTTCCTTGGCTATCTCTGCTATATGTTTGTGCCTGGAATTCCGGCGGTCGTCAGCCGCGTGTTCAAACCTATCCATACTTTATTCTATCGCAAATGGTTCTTTGACGAGATCTATGATGTTCTGTTCGTCAAATCATCCGTGGCGTTGGGGAAATTGTTCTGGAAGGGCGGTGATGGTGCCATTATTGACGGGCTGGGACCAAACGGAATCGCGGCAATCAGCCAGCGTGTTTCGGGGCTTTTGTCCCGCTTCCAGACGGGGTTTGTGTCTCAATACGCCTTTATGATGGTGATCGGTCTTGTCGCTTTGGTGGCGTGGATCGCCTATACGATGGGTTTATTCGGGGGCTTATTTGCTCTTGTAAACGGCATGTTGAAATAATCGAAGAACGGAATATAAAAAATGGATTATCCTATTCTTTCCTTGGTAACCTTTCTCCCTCTGATCGGGGCCATATTATTGGCCACGTTGCGCGGGGATGAAGCCTCGGTTGCTCAACGGTCGCGCATTCTGGCCCTGTTGGTTAGCACGGTGACGTTTGTTGCCTCCTTGCCGATCATGATTCATTTTGATCCGGCCAACGCCGATTTCCAGTTTGTCGAGAAAAAGATCTGGTTTGAAACCTATGGGATTTCGTATCACATGGGGGTTGACGGGATTTCGTTGTTCTTTGTGATGCTGTCCACCTTCCTGACTCCGATCTGCGTTTTGGCCAGTTGGCATGGCGTGACCAAGCGTGTGCGCGAATATCTGATTGCCTTCTTGTTGTTGGAAACCTTTATGATTGGAACATTCTGCGCGTTGGACGCGATCTTGTTCTATGTCTTTTTCGAAGGTGTCCTGATTCCGATGTTTATCATTATCGGGGTATGGGGTGGGGCGCGTCGTGTGTATGCCTCGTTCAAATTCTTCCTCTACACCTTATTGGGCTCGGTGTTGATGCTTGTGGCCCTGATTTTCATGATCCTCCAAACCGGAACAGCCGATATGCCCGTGTTAATGGGATATGCGTTTGATCCGGCGGTTCAGAAATGGCTGTGGCTGGCTTTCTTCGCAAGTTTTGCGGTCAAGATGCCAATGTGGCCCGTCCACACATGGTTGCCGGATGCCCACGTTGAAGCCCCGACTGCAGGCTCGGTGATTCTGGCAGGTGTTCTGTTGAAAATGGGGGGGTATGGCTTCTTGCGGTTCTCTTTGCCCATGTTCCCGGAGGCAACCGAATATTTTACGCCGCTTGTGTTTGGCTTAAGCGTAGTCGCCATTATTTACACATCTTTGGTCGCGCTGGTTCAGCAAGACATGAAGAAAATGATTGCGTATTCTTCGGTCGCGCATATGGGCTTTGTAACCTTGGGGATTTTTACCCGCAATATTCAAGGGGTCGAAGGCGCGGTCTTCCAGATGGTCAGCCATGGTGTGATCTCGGCGGCTTTGTTCCTCAGTGTGGGCGTGGTCTACGACCGGTTACATACCCGTGATATTCATCGCTACGGCAATCTGGCGAAAAATATGCCGCTTTATGCGTGTGTGTTTGTCATTTTGATGTTGGGATCCGTTGGTCTTCCCGGAACATCCGGCTTTATCGGCGAATTTCTGGCCCTGTTGGGGGCGTATAAAGTCAATACCGTGGTGGCGACGTTTGCGGCAACCGGTGTCGTTTTTGGCGCGGCCTATATGCTGCATTTGACCCGTACTGTCATTTTTGGCCCCAAAGTCAACGATGACGCAGCGGCTATGCCGGATCTGGACGGGCGCGAAAAGTTCTATTTTGTGCCGTTGATCTTGTTGGTGATTTGGTTGGGTGTGGCTCCGGCTTATGTTTTGGATCGCATTGGCCCATCGATTGAAAACGTGATTGGCCAACCGGTTTCGGCCGTGTCGGCAACCTTGGCGGTGCAGCCGGAGACCAAATCGCATCAAACCCCAGATATGAAATAAAGAAAAATAAGAGGTTCTTTCTTATGGACGCATTGAATTGGATGATGTTAGCCCCGTTAAAGCCAGAAATGTCTCTGGCTGTTGTCGGGATGTTATTGCTGATGCTGGGGGCGTTCCGTGGAGCGTCCAGTGTTGGCCTGATCATGGTTTTTGTGATGACCGCCCTGTTCGGCAGTATGGTCAGTATTTTGTTGGCCCCGCCGCAGCCCGTAGAAACGCTCAATGGCATGGTCATTGTCGACGGGTTTTCCGAATGGATGAAAGTCCTTATTCTTGCGGGGATTACGGTATCGTTGTTGCTGTCGGTCTCGTGGATCAAAGAGCATGATCTTTTAAAATTCGAATATCCGATTCTGGTGTTATTTTCGGGGATCGGGATGATGTTGATGGTGTCGGCAAATAGTTTGCTGTCGCTGTATGTCTCTCTCGAATTGTCATCTTTGGCGTTGTATGTTCTGGCGGCGATTCGTCGGGATAATGTGCTGTCGACCGAAGCCGGATTGAAATATTTCATTCTGGGGGCGTTGTCGTCCGGTTTGTTGCTGTTCGGGATGTCGTTGGTGTATGGCTATACGGGCACCCTGTCTTTTGCCGGGATTGCGGATGCGTTGCATGTCACCGATGTCAAACATTACGGAGCCATCGTCGGGATGGTGTTTGTTTTGGCTGGTCTGGCCTTTAAAGTGTCGGCCGTTCCGTTCCATATGTGGACTCCGGATGTGTATCAGGGAGCTCCAACTCCGGTGACGGCCCTGTTTGCGATTGTGCCAAAGGTTGCGGCGTTTGGGTTGATTATCCGGTTATTGACTGGGCCTTTTGCCGGATTACACACCGAAGCCACACAAATTCTGGTGTTTGTTGCGGTGGCCTCGATGGTGGTCGGCGCATTTGCCGGATTGGTCCAAAACAATGTGAAACGTCTGTTGGCGTATTCGTCGATTGCCAATATGGGTTATGCGATGCTTGGTTTGCTGTCCGGAACGGCCGATGGAGTTGCTGCGGCCATTATTTACCTGACCATTTATATGGTGATGGTGGCGGGTGTGTTCGCCGTATTGATGAGCGTTCGTCGTGCGGGAGACGCGTTGGAACATATCCCTGATTTTGCCGGATTGTCGAAAACATCCCCGTTTATGGCGTATGCATTAACAGCCTTCCTGTTTTCTATGAGCGGGATTCCGCCGCTGGCAGGGTTCTTCGGAAAGTTGTTTGTGTTTCAGGCAGCGGTTCATGGCGGATTTATGGTCGTTGCGGTGATCGGGGTGTTAACCTCGGTGGTGGCGTCCTATTACTATCTGCGGCTGATCAAAGTCATGTTCTTTGATGAATCGGCAGGCGATGTCGAGGAAAACACGTCCTTGTCCCGTCATTTTGTGACGGTCGGGGCTCTGGTGTTTGTCCTGATTTTCACCTTCCTGCCGAACCAGTTGCTGCAGCGTGCGATCGAAGCGGCTGGCAGCCTGTTTTCGTAAACAGGGCGATATCTCATGTCTTCGGAAGGCTGGACCGTCTATTCCTTTGACAGCCTGACCAGCACGCAGGATGTGGCCAGAGACTATGTGGGACATAAAATGGCAGAGGGGAAACCTCTGCCATTTGCTATTCTGGCCGCTGCACAAACTGCGGGGCGGGGCAGGGGAGGCAATGTCTGGGTATCGACCCCAACGGGCAATCTGTATACGTCCTTGGCTGTTCCGGTGCCTTCTGTGCCTCTTCGCCGTGCGGGGCAATATTCTTTTTTGGCGGCGATCGCGGTGGCCGATGCTTTGGCTGCGTTTGGTGTGGGCGGTATCCAGTTAAAATGGCCCAATGATATATTGGTGAATAGCCGGAAAATTGCCGGAATTTTGCTGGAAAGTGTGCCGTCCCATCACGGGACTGTGGACACGTTGATCATTGGCATTGGAGTGAATTTGAAAACGGCACCGGACGGAGCTACGGCGGTGGTGGATCATATTCGCGGGGAGAGTATTGCCCCCTCTGTCTTTCTGGATCGTTTGACGAAAGAGATGCAGTCCGCATTGGATACGATGACGACCAAAGGTTTTTCGGTGATTCGCCAAAAATGGTTGGATCGTGCCTATGGAGTGGGACAGAGGTTACGGGTCCGGTTGCCTTCGGAGACATTTTATGGTGAATTTGTGGGGCTTGATGACTCAGGGGCGTTGCAGGTGATTCCGGACGGAGAGACTCGTCCGCGGTATATTCATTCGGGCGATGTGTTTTTTGACATGACGGACAAATAGAGGGCGAATAAGCATGTTATTGGTGATTGATATCGGGAATACCAATGTGGTGTTTGCGTTATATGACGGGGATGTTCAAAAAGGATTATGGCGGTGTAAGACCGATACAGCCCGTACCGCCGATGAATATCTGGCGTTTTTAAGTCAGCATTTCGAATTGAAACATGTGGCGATTAGCGATGTGACCGATGTGATGGTGTCGTCGGTTGTGCCGGATGCGGATTTTGCGATTGATGCGTTGGCGCGTGAAGGCTTCGGGCGTCCCCCTCTTTTTGTGGGGCGGGATACAGGCGATTTGGGGATTGCGATTAAAATCGACCGGCCCTCGGAATTGGGGGCAGATCGCTTGGTCAACACGTTTGCGGTGGTAAAAGGCTATCAAACGGCTGCGATTGTGATTGATTTTGGTACGGCGACCACCTTTGATGTGGTGGACGAACACGGGGCTTTCTGTGGCGGCGTGATTGCGCCGGGGCCGAATTTATCCATGGCGGCGTTATATATGGCGGCGGCCAAATTGCCGCGCGTCGGGGTGGAAAAACCCCAGAAATCTGTGGCCACCAATACAGTGGAAGCCATGCGGGCAGGTGTCTTTTGGGGCTATGTCGGATTGGTGGAAAAGATTCTGGCACAGTTGATGGCGGAACTGGGCACGCGGCCCAAAGTGATTGCGACAGGCGGGCTTGCGGTATTGTTTAAGGATGATATTCCTGCGATTGATGTGATTGACGAAGATTTGACGTTGAAAGGCCTTTTAGGCATTTACCAACACATAAAAA
Source organism: uncultured Micavibrio sp. (assembly GCA_964570705.1). Classification (GTDB taxonomy): domain Bacteria; phylum Pseudomonadota; class Alphaproteobacteria; order Micavibrionales; family Micavibrionaceae; genus UBA1573. The sequence continues at coordinate 3,715 of CAZMZK010000023.1, read as the reverse complement.
AGCAATAAAGTCCCCGCATGAAAAAAGTTAATAAGACGACCTTTGCCACAGGGTTCCACTTTATTCCCTTGGGTGGCAGCGAAGAATTTGGTGTTAATTTCAATCTGTATGCTTGCGATGGCAAATGGATGATTTTTGATTGCGGGATCGGCTTTGCCGACCATCGCTTGCCGGGGGTTGATATATTATTGCCTGACCCCGCTTTTATCGAGACATATCGGGATGATCTGATGGGGATGGTCATTACCCATGGGCACGAAGACCATGTGGGGGCGGTGCCGTATTTGTGGCCACGCCTGCGTTGCCCCATTTATTGTACGAAATTTACGGCGGCGGTTTTGCGCGCCAAATTGAATGACCACCCCGAATGCAAAGGGGCCAAGGTGATCGAGATCAGCCCTGAAAAGGCCTTGGAACTGGCACCGTTCACCCTGCAATTTATTCATGTCGCGCATTCCATTCCTCAGGCGGTCTCGACGGTGATCGAAACGTCGTATGGACGTGTGGTGCATAGTGGCGATTGGAATCTGGATCCAACGCCTGTCATTGATACTCCGACCGATGAAGCCGCCTTTCGGGCTGCAGGGGATAAAGGGATTCTGGCCTATATCGGGGATTCCACCAATGCCCCTCAAGCCGGACGCGCAGGATCGGAGGTGGATGTTGTCGGCGGATTGGAACAGGTATTTCATGACCAGCCCGGGCGGATTATGGTCACTATTTTTGCGTCCAATGTGGGACGGATTCAAAGTATTTGTCGCGCTGCTGAAAAAACAGGGCGCAGTGTGTGTCTGTTGGGACGGTCGTTGCACCGCATGGTTTCGAATGCGCGGTCATGTGGCTATTTGAAAGATGTACAGGATTTTGTGAACGAGGACGATGCGTCCGTCATCCCCGCCGATAAAATCCTGTTTATTGCCACGGGGTCGCAAGGTGAGGCCCAAGCCGCCTTGGCACGGATTGCCCGTGGGGATTGGCGGGGGCTGAAACTGGGGAAAGGGGACACGGCGATCTTTTCGTCCAAAGCCATCCCTGGCAACGAAAAAGACATTAATGCCGTTAAAAATAACCTCAGCGCATCCGGTGTCAAAATTATCGATAACAAAAACGCCGGATGTTGCATCCATATTTCCGGACATCCGTATCGGGATGAGGTGCGCGATATGTTGTCATGGCTGCGTCCACAGGCCGTCATCCCTGTGCATGGCGAACGCCTGATGCTGGAGGCGCAAGCCAGTCTGGCCCGCGAGATGGGGATTGATCAGGTGGTCATTCCCAATAACGGATCGGTGGTGCGCTTGGCTCCGGATGGGCCAGAGATTGTGGATCATGTTCCGACCCAAACCTTGGCGGTGGAACCCAACCGGATTGTGGCATCCGACCATAATGCGATTACGGAACGCCGCAAATTACAATTCTCGGGGGCGGCGCATATTACGGCGGCGATTGATGATCGTGGGTTCCTCATGGCGCCGCCGCATGTGTCGTTGATCGGGATGATTGATCATAACTCGCCCGAAGAACTGGACATTCTGGAAGAGGTTAAACAGGAAATTGATGATCTCCTGATTGATCTGCGCGAGGATGGGGTGACGGATATCGCCAAAATCGAAGAAGAATTGCGCGTGGCGTGTCGCCGTATGTTGAACGATATTTTTGGCTTTAAACCAAAGGTATCGGTGCACGTCCTCCGGTTTACGTAAAAAGAAAAAGGAGTGTTTGCAAGATGACCTATAACCCTGATTTGTTGGACAAAGCCAAGCGTCACCCTGAAAAACAAAAAAATCCGGATCGTCCGATGGGGCAAAAGCCGGATTGGATTCGGGTGCGGGCGCCGCAAGGTGAGGGGTATGGAGATACGCATGCCATCGTCAAACAGTTCAAATTAACCACCGTCTGTGAAGAAGCTGGCTGCCCTAATATCGGCGAATGCTGGAACAAAAAACATGCGACCTTTATGATTATGGGCGAGGTTTGCACCCGTGCCTGTGCCTTTTGTAATGTGGCGACCGGAAAACCGGACGCACTGGACAAAATGGAACCTTTGCGCATCGGGGTTGCGGTCGAAAAAATGGGCTTGAAACACGTGGTTATTACATCGGTTGATCGGGATGATTTGGCGGATGGGGGGGCAGATCATTTTGTGAAAACGATTGAAGCTATTCGGTTTAAAGCTCCGGATACGACGATTGAAATTTTAACACCTGACTTTAAGAACAAGGGTGAAGCTGTTGAAATTGTTGCAAAAGCAAAGCCGGATGTTTTTAATCATAATTTGGAAACGGTCCCGCGATTATATCCAACCGTTCGCCCGGGGGCCCGCTATTTTACCTCGCTTCGTCTGTTGGAACGGGTGAAAGAGGTCGATCCGGATATCTATACCAAATCCGGTTTGATGGTCGGATTGGGAGAAAGCAAGGAAGAAATCGGACAGGTTATGGACGATTTACGGGCGGGAGGCGTTGATTTCCTGACAGTGGGGCAGTATTTGCAACCAACCCCCAAACACGCTCCGGTTGAGCATTTCTGGACACCCGATGAGTTTTCGGAGTTGGAACGTATGGCCCGTGCCAAAGGGTTTTTGATGGTATCGGCCTCGCCGTTGACCCGTTCCAGCCATCATGCGGGCGATGATTTTGAAAAGTTAAAAGCGGCCAGAGCATCAGCGCGTGGCGCAGTTTGATATGGGCCTGGATATTTAAAAAGACTTATCAATCATTTTCTGAACGTTTTCCTTTAACATGTTGAAATGTGGTGTTTTTTCGCGTGTGCGCTCGTCCATAAATATCGCGCGGTTGATTTCGATCTGCAAGCTGTGTTGATCCCAGGCAGGTTGCCCGTAACGGGTGATAATCTCCGCCCCTTTGTAGAGTTGGTTAATCGCGACGCGGTATCCCATCGACCGCAAACTCTCGGCCACGGCATTGCGGACGGATAATCCGCAACTGCGCCCGTCGCGATCGCCCAGAATAATATCGGGGGGCGCATGCGGGAAATTGGCCATGACCACCGCCGAGGGCATCGAATGCACATTCAAATGATAAATCTTTTTGTGTTTTTCATATAATATATTGAAAAAATCTATCAATGTTTGATGATATCCTTGATAAAATCTATGAATGCGGGCGCGGGCTTCGGCGTGGGAGAGGGGATGTGCGTAAATAGGTTCTCCGGCACGGATCAGACGCATAATGACTCCGAACCCGTGGGAGGATCGTCCGTTTTCGTCCACGGGGTCCGGCCATGGGGTATCAAATAACAGGGGGTCCATATCGTTGGCGGCGCGATTGACATCGACATAGGTACGGGGAAAATTGGCTTTGACCACTACGCCGCCTGCCGCCAGAACGGGTGGGGTAAACAGCTCGTCCAGATAGATTTCTTCGCAGGCCACCAGAGATTCTTTGGGGCAGTCATAGCGAAAATCGGGCGGATAGATGCTCCCTCCGTGCGGCAAATCCACCAAAAGCGGGGCGCGCAGGCCGCCCTCAGGGAGGGCGTATTCGCAAATATCCGGCGGTGGAGAAGGTGGATAAACCATTGTTTTCTTTGGGTTGGCCTTGAGTCTTTCCCGACTTTTATATAGGGTGGAACAGAATAATTCATTACAGGATAAAAAGTTATGCACGATCTTAAAGCGTTACGCGAAAACCCCGCCTCTTATGACCAAAACTGGGCCCGCCGTGGCTTGGCTCCGCAAACCCCCGCCATTCTG
>CAZMZK010000022.1:0-15602 GCA_964570705.1 uncultured Micavibrio sp. | reverse complement strand
ACCAGATCAAAGGTGCTAAAGGATTTTTGAACCATATTGAAGCGGACGGGGGGCGCGAATAACGCCATCGACGATCTCTCCAGAACAAATAAATTCTCGCGCAACGCCATGCGTAATTGATCACCGGAATATGGCGTGCCATGACCAAAGGGCGACCATTCTGCCCGCGACCACATCCCGCGCCGATTGGGAACAATCACCAATAACCGGCCATTGCTTTTCAGGATTCGGTATATTTCTTTGAGGTTGGAATGCGGCAATTCGCCATATTCCAACGAATGAATCAGCAACACACGATCCACCGAGTTGGTTTCAATCGGCAATTCCGTCTCTTCGGCCAATACCGATAAATTGGCGCCCTGCTCCGGCCATGGAAAACTGCCCTGTGCCGCAGGATTAATGGCTATACAGCGCTCGGATTCGGGAAGGAACATATCCAGATAGGGTTGCGGACATCCGATCCCGACGACCCGTAAGCCTTTGACCTGGGGCCAGCATGACCTTATTTTCCGGCGCAACACAGACCGGACAACGCCGCCCATCGGCGTGTTGTAAAAATCCCTGAAATCATAAATCGACTGATACATGCCTGTCACTCTAGCAGATTTATATCTGGGCTTCCAATTGCGAGATCAAAGGTTTGTCGGCTTCGGGCATATCCAGCGTATATAATGCGGACACCTCCACCCATTTCAAATTTTGCCCCTCTTTCGGATGGGGTTCACCGCCCCAGACGCGAATAGCAAATAACGGCATCACCAAATGAAAATCCGGATAATTATGCGATACAAATCCAATTGGCCACATTCCGCACGGACGGGTCTCGATCCCTAACTCTTCCCGCAATTCCCGCATCAGCGCGTATTCGGGTATTTCTCCGGCTTCGATCTTGCCCCCGGGAAATTCCCACAAACCGGCCATCGCTTTGCCTTCCGGGCGCTGTGCCACCAGAACCCGTTTCTTACGATCGATCAACGCGGCGGCCACAACATGGACGATCTTTTTGGTGGGCATGTCCGGTGGCGGCGCAAGCAACGCTTCGGCACAGCTCATTTTGTACGCCATAATGTCTCTCCCTCGATAACATCTCTCCCAAAAAAAGTATCCCCGCACAGGCGGGGATACAAGAAAAATATAGACAAAACGATTGACCTATTCGGCTTTTTTCGTGTCAGCAGGTTTTGCGTCCGGAGCCACAACAGGGGCAGCAGATGTGTCTGCTGGTGTTGTCGCTGGCGCATCCGCTGGCTTTGCCTCTTCTGCTGGCTTGGTTTCTCCAGCCTTTACAGCATCAGCTTTCGCTGGTTCTGTGGTCGCTGGAGCCGTTGCCGAAGTGGTCGCTGGGGCGGTTTCCGCTTTTGCAACTGGCTTACCATCATAATCGAACTCTTCAACCGTTGCACCGGAGCGCCATGTGCCGACCAATTTATTCAGGATGTCACGACGGACTTGCGCTTCCAATTGGGTTTTGACATCTTCGAGTTTTGGAGCAGGACGGGCCCGTTTGTCCAGAGACTGAATCACGTGGAATCCGAATTGGGTTTTTACCGGAGCCTTGGTGTATTCATTCGCTTTCAACGCAAACGCGGCATCCGCAAATTCTTTCACCATATCGGTCTGGGCAAAATATCCCAAATCACCACCGGAAGCACTGTTGGCTTTGTCTTTCGAAAATTCTTTGGCCAAATCTTCGAATTTCGCGCCAGCATTCAACTTGACAATGATGTCTTTTGCTTGTTTCTCGCTATCAACCAGAATGTGGCGGGCGTGAACCTCTTCCACTTTTGGCATGTTTTTCACGATATCATCATAAGCTTTTTGGACGGCCTCTTGCGAGAAATCTTTGGCAATCGCATGTTCGGCATAGACAGCCCGCACGATTTGTAATTTGGCATCCGCCATACGTTTGACAACGTCCGGATCCTGGCTCAGGTTTTCAGCCTTGGCTTTTTCGTCCACGATTTTGCCATTGACGACTTGTTCCAACGCCATCGGGAAAATAGACTTTGGATCCACTTGTTGCATTTGTGGAGGCAGTGTTTTGATAAAATCCAGAACATCGGTGCGGTATACAGGGGCCCCGTTTACTTTTGCAACCACAGGATCATCCGGGCCGTGCACTTTTTCTGGGGCGGCTATTTCTGCTGCTGGCTCGGCTTTCGGGGTCTCGGTCACCACAGGAGCAACCGGAGTGTCCGCTTTGTTCACGATTGAATATCCACCATAGCCAACACCCATGCCGACCAAAAGTGCCAATGCAATTCCAGTAAAAGTCTTCATTCTTTGATACCTCTTTGTGATAATATTAGGGAAATATACGTCGTCCTGACCGCTATTTGTGCACAGCTTCCCGTTCCGTGCAAGAGCTAAGATGCAGGTAAGATAGAAATATCATTCCGATAATCCCGTTTTTTATTACAGGTTTGATTGACGCGCCGCCCGCAAAGCCTTATATGGGTAAGCGTTACGAAAAGGATTTGATTCATTATGCTTTTAAATATTGCAACGAAGATTTTTGGCTCCAGCAACGACCGCGTGATTAAATCGATGCGCAGCAAGGTGGATGCTATTAATGCACTGGAACCAAACTTTGTCTCCCTCTCGGATGAGGCGTTAAAAGCCAAGACCTCCGAATTCCAAAACCGGATTGCCCAAGGGGAGTCTTTGGACAGCTTGTTGCCAGAAGCCTTTGCCACTGTCCGCGAAGCCTCCAAGCGCGTCTTTGGGATGCGCCATTTCGATGTGCAGTTAATTGGCGGGATTGTCCTGCATCAAGGGAAAATTGCCGAAATGCGTACAGGGGAAGGAAAAACCCTGATGGCAACCTTGCCGGTTTACCTCAATGCCCTGTCCGGCAAAGGCGTCCATGTGGTCACCGTCAACGACTATCTGGCCTCCCGCGATTCCGAATGGATGGGAAAACTGTATAACTGGTTGGGGCTATCGGTGGGATGTATTGTCTCCAACATGCCGGACCATACCCGTCAGGCAGCCTATGCCGCCGACATTACCTATGGCACCAACAACGAATTCGGGTTTGATTATCTGCGCGACAACATGAAGTATAATTTGTCCGATATGGCCCAACGCGCATTCAACTACGCGATCGTGGACGAAGTGGACTCCATCCTGATTGACGAAGCGCGAACCCCGTTGATTATTTCCGGCCCGACCGAAAACGCGACCGACCTTTATATGTCTGTGGATGCGTTGATCCCGCACCTCACCCCCGAAGACTACGAAAAAGACGAAAAAGCCAAAACCGTTATTTTGTCCGAATCCGGAGTCGAACATATCGAAGATCTGTTAAAATCCAACAACCTGCTCCTCACCGGCGGGCTGTACGATGCGCATAATATCAGCCTTGTTCATCACGTAAATCAGGCCCTGCGCGCCCATAAATTATTTTCGCGTGACACCGACTACATTGTGAAAGATGACAAAGTCATCATCATTGATGAATTCACAGGCCGCATGATGGATGGCCGCCGTTATTCCGAAGGGCTACACCAAGCTCTCGAAGCCAAAGAGCGCGTAACCATCCAGAATGAAAACCAAACTCTGGCCTCTATTACCTTCCAGAATTACTTCCGCCTGTATCCGAAACTGGCGGGGATGACGGGGACAGCGTTGACCGAAGCTGCGGAATTTATGGACATTTACAAACTGGGCGTGGTCGAAGTTCCAACCAACGTACCGGTTGCACGGGTGGATCACAACGATAAAATTTATAAATCCGCCGCCGATAAAGAACGCGCGATTATTGCGTTGGTCAAGGAATGTTATGACCGCAAGCAACCTATTCTGGTGGGAACAGTCTCGATCGAAAAATCGGAATCTTTGGCCGCCTCCTTGAAAAAGGCGCACATCCCGCATCAGGTTCTGAACGCCCGTTACCACGAACAAGAAGCCGCGATTATTTCCCAAGCCGGACGCCCGGGCGCGGTGACCATTGCCACCAACATGGCCGGACGCGGAACGGATATTAAATTGGGTGGGAACGCCGAAATGCGGATGCTGGAGGAAATTCCGGCCGATGCGACTCCGGAACAACGCGCCGCACTCGAAGCCAAAATTACAGCCGAAATTGCACGGGATAAGGACATTGTTTTGCAAGCCGGTGGTTTATACGTGATCGGCACCGAACGCCATGAATCGCGCCGCATTGACAACCAATTGCGCGGGCGATCCGGCCGTCAGGGGGACCCGGGTGCCTCCATGTTTTTCCTGTCCACACAAGATGATCTGATGCGGATTTTCAGTCCGGAAGCCTTGGAAATGGTTCTTTCCAGCAAATCTATTGGCTTGAAAGACGGCGAAGCCCTCACCCACCCTTGGCTGTCCAAAGCTCTGGAAAAAGCGCAAACCCGTGTCGAACAACAAAACTATGAAATCCGGAAAAACCTGTTGAAATTCGACAACGTCATGAACGATCAACGAAAACAAATCTATGAAGATCGTCACGATATCATGAATGCCGACAGCATTTCCGACATGGTGACCGATATGCGCCATGATGTCATTGACACATTGGTACGTGCAGCTATCCCTGAAAACGCCTATGCCGAACAATGGAATGTGGCCGGATTAAAATCCGAAATCCATGCCATTCTCAATCTGGATCTTCCGGTCGAAGAATGGGCCAAAGAAGAAGGAATCGCCGAAGACGAAATCCGCGAGCGCATCGTTGCGGCATCGGATGCCCTGATGGCACAAAAACGCGAACGGGCCGGAGACGCGTTCTTTGACCATATCGAGAAATCGTTTGTTCTGCGCCTGTTGGATCAAAACTGGAAAGAACATTTGCTCCATCTGGACCATCTGCGCCAAGGGATTAACTTGCGTGCCTTTGCCCAACGGGATCCTTTGAACGAATACAAATCCGAAGCATTCAATTTATTTACAGCCATGACCGACCGTCTGCGCAATATGATTGTGCAGAATCTCAGCATGGTGGAAATCAACGTCGATGAACAAACCTTTGCAAAAATCGAAGCCCAGAAACGGGAAGAGGAAGAGCGTCACGCAAAACTGACCCGCCAGGATCCAGCTTTGGATGCAAACGGCGCCGCTGATATGGACGAAAACGCCCCTATCCCGTTCCGCAAACGTTTTGACGCGAAGGATCCATCCTCTTGGGCAGGCAATGTCCCGCGCAACGCGGATTGCCCCTGCGGGTCTGGCAAAAAATTCAAATATTGCCACGGGAAAATTGACGGATAGAAGATATACTTCGTTCGATTAATAATCCAAGAAAAGAGCCACCTGCCCCGAGTGTCTCCATAAACGCGGCTCAGGCTGTGATCTTCACGGTCTTGATGCTGTATTCATCAGGATTATCGAGGGGGCTATCGGGTTGGGAGTCCGGAGCATCCGCGGCATCATCCCGATCCGATGTGGAAATATGCAACGATTTCAATTTGCGGTGCAACGCCGACCGTTCCATCCCGATAAATTGGGCGGTGCGCGAGATATTCCCGCTAAACCGGTTGATTTGCGCCAAAAGATACTCCCGTTCAAACACTTCCCGCGCATCGCGCAACGGCAAAGCAATCATGTCTGTCTGCCAATCCCCTTTCAGAGCCGCATGAATGGTTCCGGCAATTTCCGGCGGCAAATCACTGGTCTGGATCGGGCTGCTCACCGGACCGGAAATCATCATCCACTCCACCAGATTTTTCAACTGGCGCACATTCCCCGGCCAGGAATACCCAAGAAACGCGGACATCGCACCCTCGGACACCGCACGTTCCGGCACATTCAATTGAGTGGCATGGAGCTTTGCAAAATGCTGGATCAACAACGGAATATCATCCTTACGATCCCGCAAAGGCGGCACCACCAACGGAACAACATTCAGACGATAATATAAATCCTCGCGGAATTTTCCCTCTTCGATTTTTTCATCCAGATTACGGCTGGTCGCGGCCAGAATGCGGACATCCACCTTGATATGCGATTGCCCGCCAATATGGGTAAAACTCTGATCCTGAAGGACACGCAAGACTTTGGCTTGGGTCTCTAATGACAAATCGGCCACTTCGTCCAGTAACAATGTCCCGCCATCAGCGCGTTCCAAGGCCCCCATGACCACAGATCCGTCACTGTCCTTACCGAACAAATCGGCTTCGACTTGATCCGGACTTAAGGCGGCGCAATTCACCACCACAAACGGCCGTTCTGACCGCGCAGATCGCGCATGAATCGTGCGGGCAATCATATCCTTGCCGACGCCCGCAGGGCCGGAGATCAACACGCGACTATTCGTCGCAGCCACCTTATCCACCATCCCCATCAACATCTGGAACCCATGGGATTTCCCGACCAAATCTTTGGGGACATCCTGTTGTTTGCGCAAAAATGCATTCTCACGGCGCAACGTGGCCGCTTCCAACGCCCGCGCCACCATCAACAACAACCGATCGGTTTTGAACGGCTTTTCAATGAACTCATACGCCCCCATACGAATGGCTTTGACCGCCGTTTCGATCGTGCCATGCCCGCTGATCATGATCACAGGTACATCGGGATGCTCGGCCTTGACGCGCTCCAGAATGCCCAAGCCGTCATATTCACTGTTTTGCAACCAGATATCCAGAATGACCAAGGAAAATTTCTTGCGTTTAATCAGCTCGAACACCTGCTCGGCGGTCTCTGCCTGAGCCGTTTTATACCCTTCATCATCCAATATCCCCTCAATCAGGTTACGGATATCGGCTTCATCATCAACGATAAGAATTTCTGCGGTCATATACAGTACTGTCTTTTCTGGTTAATTTACTTTTCTATCCGGAAGAACGAGCGTGACAACGGCACCGCCCAAATCTTCCCAATCAGGAATGGGTGCGACCTGACCGGTGACACCAAATATAATATGTCCGCCGTGATCTTCCATAATTTTCTTTACAATAGCAAGACCTAATCCCGTGCCTTTTTCTTTAAACGTGACGTATGGCTCGGTCAATGTGTCATGATTCCGGTCTTTCGGCAGGCCTAAACCATTATCGGCCACGGATATCAACATATTCCCTTGCCCGTCCCGCGCCATCCATACCCCCAGTTTTTGATCCAGAGACACATCCGATTTCACCCGTTCCTCGATCGAATCCAGCGCGTTCTGGATGATATTGGTGACAGCTTGACGAATTTGCTGTTCGTCACAGTAAAATTCCTGCCCTTTCAAGGACTCGATGCTGCTGCGCCCGATATACGTTACTTTGGGATGCGCCTGCCGATAAAACATCAGACTATCGCTCAGGATCGACGACAGATCGCAGGGTTTGAATACAGGTTCCGGCAAACGTGCAAACGCCGAAAACTCACTGACCATACGTCCGATATCTTCGACATGGCGGATAATCGTATCAATACATTGCCCGAAAATATCGCGGTCTTTTTGTTCGGTCATTTTATCCAGATAACGGCGTTTCAAACGTTCCGCCGACAATTGAATGGGGGTCAATGGATTTTTGATTTCATGGGCAATCCGGCGGGCCACATCGGCCCATGCGGCCTTGCGTTGCGCCGATTGCAACGTGGTAATGTCATCAAATGTGACCACCGCACCCAAATCGCGTTCCCCCAATAATTCAATCGCAACCCGCACCAACAAAACACAGCGCCCCCCGATATCCTTGCGGATTGCCATTTCCGATTGATGGATCTTGTCCGGCAGGACATAGGCCTCGGCAATTAGAGATTCGGCCCCGGGAATAATGGTGGCAATGGTCTGCCCCAAAATCTTTTCGCGGTCTTTGCCCAGAATATCGGCGGCCGACGAATTCACAAGGGTAATAACCCCGTCTTTGTCCACACTCACCACGCCAGAGGTCACCCCCGCCAGAATGGTTTCGGTGAATTGACGCCGTTCATCCATCCGGCGGTTGGCGGCCATCAACTCTGCGCGCTGGTCGCTGATCTGGTGCGTCATACGATTAAAGGACCGCGCGAGAAAATCAAACTCTTGAAATCCGCTATTTTCCATGACATGCGCGGTTAAATCGCCTTGGCGCACCCGATCCGATACCTCGATCAACGCGACAATCGGTTGCGCCAGACGCCGCGCAAAGACCAACGCGAACCAAATCGCCGAAAACAACAAAATCAACGCCACCACGATATAAATCATGGTGACCGTTTTTTGCAGCCCCATATATTTGGCCGACATTTCGTCATATTTCTGGACAGCTTCCCGGGTGGTTTGCAAATGGTTCAGAACATTGGCTTCGACCATACGGCCGACATATAAATACGTGTCGGGGAAATTGGCCAATTTTACCAAAGCCCGAATTTGGCTGTCATTGGCATCGGTCAACAGAGCGACATCCCCTTGGTCGGCATCATCCAGAACATATTCCGGAACGGCTTTGATGCTAAAACTCGACTCCAGCCCGACCTGATTCAAAATAGCACCGGATTTGTCAAAAATGACCACTTCGGTCAATCCGCGCAGGCTGGCCTGTGTCTGGACGAATTTGGCAAATCCCTGCGGATTACTGACGGACAGCGTTGATTCATAATCCAGATCTTTGGCCATGGCCAGAATATCGGCCCGAATGACCTGATGATGTTCGCGCAGATACGCCTCGGCCACTTCTTGGGATTCGTTCACAGCGGTTTTAACCCGGTCACTGAACCATGTCTGCACACCATAATGAAAGAAAAACAGGGAAAAAACGGTCATAATCACGGCCGGAGCCATAGCCAGTAGCCCGAAAATATAGACCAAGCGCAAATGCAATCTGGCTCCGGGGATCCCGCGTTTCCATACGCTGTACAGCAACACGACCCGCCGCGCGATCAAAATACCCAAAAAGCCAAGCGCCACCAAATCAATGTTCAACAACCAGATCACCACATTCGGATGATTGCCAAACGGCGGAGCAGAGCGCAAAGCGGCATAGGTCGACGCGCACAAAACAATGGCAATGACAATAAAGGCTGCGGCAAATTTACGATCCCATGCCGTTCCCAACTTGCGCACCAAACGCGGGAAAAACCGGTATCGGGGAGAAGAGGATGTCATGCGCAGGGTCATCACTATATCATCGTTATACAAATCCGTGGGAAAAACAGGGCGACTATGCCCCAAATGGCTCATAAAAGGAACCCCTCCCCGCATTGCAACGCACAAAATCGGAAAATTGATGGGAAAATCGCCTTTTTTTCTTGCCAAACACCCTGCGAATCCGTATAAACAGCCTCAATTCACATACGGGGATGGTTATAGATAGCGGTATCAACCGCTTGCTCGACCGCCCAGTGTGACGGAATGGTTTCGTCATCACACCCCCGTAGCGGCACAACTGGAAAAAGGAGATTATTCTATGGCTATGCCCGAATTCACAATGCGTCAACTGCTCGAAGCTGGTGTTCACTTTGGTCACCGCACCCGTCGTTGGAACCCGAAAATGCGTCCATTTATTTTCGGTGTCCGGAATGATGTGCATATTCTTGACCTGCAACAAACTGTTCCTATGCTGGACCAATCCCTGCGCGCGATCCGCGAAATCGTTGCCAAAGGTGGCCGCGTTCTGTTTGTTGGCACAAAACGCCAAGCTCAAGATACCGTTGCTGCGGCGGCTCAACGCTGCGGTCAATACTACGTCAACCACCGTTGGTTGGGTGGTATGTTGACCAACTGGAAAACAGTCACCAACTCTATCACCCGTCTGAAAGAACTCGAAGGTTTGTTCGCTCAGGAAAAAACCGGTTTCACCAAGAAAGAGGAACTGATGTTCCGTCGTGAAATGGAAAAACTGGAACAATCCATCGGCGGGATCAAAGATATGGGCGGTCAACCTGACGCGATCTTTATCATCGACACCAACAAAGAAGACATCGCGATTAAAGAAGCCAACAAATTGGGCATCCCTGTTATCGCCGTGATCGACAGCAACAGCAGCCCGGACGGCATTGACTTCCCGATCCCAGGCAATGATGACGCTCTGCGCGCGATCGAACTGTACTGCGACCTCGTTTCTTCTGCTGTTCTTGACGGTATTTCTGCAGAAATGGGATCCAAAGGAAAAGACATTGGCGAATCTGTTGACCTGAAAGTCGAATTGCCAGCAGCAGCAAACGAAGCTGCACCTTCGTCCCCTGTGGCAACCGACGCGAAAGCAGCAAACGCTTAATTCATAGTGTGCAGTGGACAGTTGGCAGTGTTCCGTTTTTCTGAACACGCCCTGTCCACTTCTCACATTCAACCACCAATCAATCGAGGATAAAATGGCAAATATTACAGCAGCAATGGTAAAAGAACTGCGCGAAAAAACAGACGCAGGCATGATGGACGCAAAAAATGCGTTGGTCGAATGCAATGGCGATATGGAAGCTGCGGTTGACTACCTGCGCAAAAAAGGCTTGGCAAAAGCCGCTAAAAAATCCGGCCGTACCGCTGCCGAAGGTCTGGTATCCGTTGCATCGAACGCAACCAACACCACCGCAGCCTTGGTCGAAGTCAACGCAGAAACCGACTTCGTGGCCCGTAACCAACAATTCCAGGACTATGCCGCAAAAGCTGCGCAAATCTCTCTGACCACCGATGGATCGATCGAAGCTTTGGCTTCTGCTCCTTATGAAGATGGAAAAACCGCTCAAGACGTTCTGACTGGCTTGATCGCAACCATCGGCGAAAACATGGGTCTGCGCCGTTCGGTCAAACTCTCGGTTAACCAAGGCTATGTTGCCTCTTATGTTCACAACGCGATTGCTCCAAACCTTGGAAAAATCGGGGTTCTGGTGGCACTTGAGTCGGCTGCTCCTGCAGAAAAACTGGCAACATTCGGCAAACAATTGGCGATGCACGTTGCTGCTTCTGGCCCACAATTTCTGGACATTGCCAGTGTTGATCCAGCCGCCATCGAACGTGAGAAAAACGTTCAACGCGAAACCGCTTTGGCCTCTGGCAAACCTGCGGATATCGTCGAGAAAATGCTCGAAGGCCGTATGCGCAAATACTACGAAGAAGTTTGCCTGATGGAACAAGCCTTCATTATGGATCCAGACAGCAAAATCTCTGCCGTTATCGAAAAAGCGGCCAAAGACGCTGGCAGCGCGATCAAACTCGTAGCTTACTCCCGTTATGTTCTGGGTGAAGGTATCGAGAAAGACGTTGTCGACTTCGCTGCGGAAGTGGCTTCGGTCGTTAACGGCTAATCGCCCACCACCCCACCTATTCAAAAGCCGGACAGAATCCCTGCCCGGCTTTTTTGTAGCCAGCAGCCTATGATTTGAAAGAATCCAGATTCATACAACCTATAGAGCAAAAAACTGAGCGAGACTGAAACAATAGTTCTTGCAAAACAAATCACAGGACAAACCATCCCCCCATGTAGATGATAATTGCATTCCACATAGGAAAGCATTAGTCTTCTCAAGAATTGAAATGCTGATAAGGCTCGCAGGATTATGTCCCTATCTTTGGTAAAGAAAACTTCCATTACGTCTCACGTTATGCGGGGCATCCATGGGATCTTATTTGTATTATTTATCTTCTTTCTTTTCCCCTCCTCCGCCTATGCCGCCGTAAATATTCCGATCACAGTCAACCTGTCGGAAACGGTGAATGTCACAGGAACACCCCGCATTGCCGTGGATGTGGGGGGGACACCCCGTTATGCCACCTATACCTCTGGAACCGGCACCAATGCCCTGACCTTTACCTTATCGCCTCAAGCCGGAGATGTGGATCTGGACGGGGTTACCGTCTCCTCCCCCATCGATTTAAATGGCGGCACCATCAAAGACACAAAGGGCAACAATGCAACCCTGACCTTCACCCCGCCCAACACGAGCAATGTCAAAGTGAATTATCCCTCTTTGGGTATGGATTTTGTCTATGATGCCGATGGGCGTTATACCCTCAACGGCACAGCCTATAATGATTTGTCCTCCTTTCTGACAGCAGCAGGAGGCTCCTTTACCCGCGCCAGCATCGGCACCTATTTCGACAGCACAGGCACTTTACAAACTGCCGCCTCCGGCGTTCCCCGCTTTGACTACGATCCCGTCACCCACGCCGCAAAAGGTATTTTGATTGAGGAAAGCCGAACCAATATACTTCCCAAAAGCAATAACTTTCTGGCCCCATGGGGATATTCTCCGGGTTATCCGACCGACATAACCACGGCTAACGCAGCTATCTCTCCCGATGGGACGATGGACGCCACAACCATCGGCTATCTCAGCCCCTATTCCACAGGGGGAAGATATTATTCCGGTTTGGCGGTTACCTCCGGAGCCACGTATACAGCCAGTATTTATTTTAAAGTGATCAGCGGCACCAACGTCACGCTGCGCGTTGGAACGGATACATCATCCACCCAATACAGCCGGATTAATACAAGCACTCTGGCTATTACGGATTTTGGAACCGCCAAAGGCGCCGTCCAGAATCTATCGAATGGCTGGTATCGCTTTTATGTGACCTTTACCGCTCCCGCCGCATCAATTGCCTATATTGCCTATCTGGCCAGCATAACATCTGCAAATGTTGTCGCAATATATGGAGCCCAACTGGAAGCCGGAGCCTTTCCCACCTCCTATATCCCCACGACCTCCGCAGCCGTCACACGCGCCGCAGATAATCTGACGATTCCAACAGGCGGATGGTTTAATGCAGCCACAGGAAGTATACTCGCCCAAGCGGTTATTCCCTATGTCGGCAGCACTCTCTATCCAGGCTTGGTTACCCTAAAAAGCGGAACTGGAAATTCCATCCATATTTTTATGGCTGATGCCGCTTCAGATGGCCGACAAGCAGAAATCTGGGTAGGTTCAAATGGAACATTTTCCTCGGCTATTGGATCTTATCCACAAGGAAGCAGCTTTCACGGTGGACTTGCCTACCAAGCAAATAATACCATTTTTGGCGTAAATGGCTCTTTAGGAGCCCTCAATACAAGCACAACCCTACCAAGCATAACCACGTTAGGCGTAGGAATAAATCGGTCTGGAAGCTATCTAAATGGCACTCTCTCCAAAGTGAAGTACTACCCCGCTCGCGTCACGGATACCCAATTGCAACTTTTGACGCAATAAAGGCTATAGGCCATGAAAACAGGGACCTTTTCGACCACGGCGTCCGGATTTGAATATAATTTGCATTACAAAATATGGGGGGAGGACAACCTTCCGACACTGGTCTGTGTCCATGGATTAACGGGGAATTCTGCAGATTTTAAATATCTTGGCGAAAGCCTGTCAGCACACGGATATCGTGTGGCGGCGATTGATATGGCCGGACGTGGTGAAAGTGATTATTATACCAATCACCACGATTATAATTTTGATCAATATCTGTCGGATTTGCGTGATTTTCTGACCGTCATTGGATGTGACCAACCAGAGTCTTGCGATTGGTTGGGTGTGTCCATGGGCGGATTATTGGGATTCCGGATGGCGGGCAATCCCCAATCCCCTATCCGGCGAATGATTTTGTCCGATATTGGCCCCGATGTCCCGCAATTCGATCTGGATTTTATTGCCAAGGTCATTCGCTTAACGCCGGAATATGCATCGCCCGAAGACGCCATTCCCATCCTGAAAATGTCGATTGGGACCCCCTATTCCCGTGGGGCGATGGCCGATGAGCACTGGAGACATCTCGCGCAGTCCTCCCTGAAACACAACGTAGACACGGGCAAATATATCCGCAATTTTGACCCGAATATCGCACATAAATTTGATACCGAACCCTTGGGGCAAGAGGATTTATGGGATTATTGGGAACGGATCCATCAACCTGTTCTCGCCTTGCGTGGCGGGCTATCCACCCTTTTTCCTGTACGCATTGCCGAAGACATGGCAACCCGCAAACCAAATGACGCCTTTACTATCACGACCATTCCCGATGCAGGCCATGTTCCATCACTTTATACAGATGCGCAAATCACCCTGATCGCGCAATGGCTATCCAGTACTTAAAAACACACAGGTAGACTTTTTAATGTGCAAACGGGTTTTTACTCTTGCGGAGAAGCAAGCGGATAGGCACGCCCGGCAAATCATAATCCTTGCGCAGATTATTGACCAGATAGCGTTTATAGGTATCCGGCAAATTATCCGGTTTGGACACCCACAAGGCAAAGGTGGGCGGCCGCACGTTGATTTGCGTCATAAAGCGCAGTTTGTTCGGACGGTTATTGACCAAGGGTGGTGGAATCTGGCTCACACGTGCCGCCAACCAACGATTCAACCGACCTGTGGAGACACGGCGGTTCCACACGGTGTACGCCTTGATCGCGGTATCCATCAACTTGTCCAGATTTTGTTCGCGCAGGGCCGACAATGGCACCAACGGAATATCGGGAATCTGAGCCAAAGAGGAAAAGAGAATATCTTTAATCTCGGCCAGTTTGGCATTCTTGTCTTCGACCGTATCCCATTTGTTGATTCCCAAAATCAACACGCGGCCTTCACGGATCACCAAATCGGCAATTTGCAAATCCTGTTTTTCCATTGGCGCACTGGCATCCACCAACAAGAAAACAATCTGCGACAAACGAATGGCGCGCAACGTGTCATCCACCGCCATTTTCTCCAAACGATGGGTAATGCGGCCTTTTTTGCGCAGACCTGCGGTGTCGACCAGACGGAATTTCTGCCCGCCCCATTCCCAATCCACCGCGATAGAATCACGGGTTAATCCGGCCTCTGGCCCTGTAATCACGCGATCTTCTTCCAACAACGCATTCATCAAGGTGGATTTACCGGCATTCGGGCGTCCGACAATCGCAATACGGATCGGTGGTCTGTTTTCAGGGAGAACATCTTCGATCGGATCCTGAGCTTCGAGATCCAGAAATTCAAAACTTTCATCGCCTTCCAAACGATCCAGATCTTCTTCACTCCAGAATCTGTGCCCTTCATCGGCGTTAGTGAATTCATCATCCTCTTCCGGAAAGTGCGGCATCAATGCGGTATAAAGTTCATCAATCCCGATGCCATGGGCGGAGGAAAACGGAATAGGATCCCCCAACCCCAACGCATAAGCCTCTCCACGCGCTGTGTCGGCGATGCTGTCCTGTTCGCATTTGTTGACCAACAGAATGATGGGTTTCTTTTGTTTGCGCAACCATTGGGCAAAATGGTGATCAATCGGGGTTAATCCGGCACGACCATCCACCACAAAGATCACAACGTCACTGATTCCCAAGGCTTGTTCCGTCTGGCGGCGCATCCGCGCTTCCATACTGTCATCAAACTTTTCTTCCAGTCCGGCGGTGTCAATCACGCGCAATTTCTGATCAAGAATGCGTCCATCGGATTCCCGCCAATCCCGCGTGACCCCCGGCGTATCATCTACGATCGCCAATTGCTTCCCCGTCAAACGGTTGAACAGGGTGGATTTTCCGACGTTAGGACGTCCAACAATGGCTACGCGCAGCATGACACACAATGACTTTCTTCAGATTATTTTTATTGCCAAGCGGAGAGCGTGCCGTCTTCGCTCACCAAATATAATACGTCTCCGGCCACAACCGGAGGAACAGCAACATGGAATCCCAAATCCAGCTTGCGGATCAAAGATCCATCCGCAGGCGAAATTTCCAACAGGCTTTCATCCGCACTGGTGACGATCAACCGACCACCTGCCA
>CAZMZK010000021.1:0-16109 GCA_964570705.1 uncultured Micavibrio sp. | reverse complement strand
TCATATCGACGGAAAACCCCGAAAGCTCCTTTGTGTTTGGATCCCGATAGGTAGCGGGCGGAAACACATAATACCCACAGCGGATTGTCCCCATGCGCATCACGCGGTCAAAAGCAGATTCTTTATTGTCTCCCGCCCATGCCGGAGCCGCAAAAATCAGAAAAAGAAAAAACAATAGAAAAAATTTCTTCATTTAAAACTCCGTAAGGCATCCGAAAACAAACCAACTTTTAAAAATGATCGACAATATTGCCCCGATCATATTATTCCACATAAGGTTTTGAGATCAATTTATACGAGTCCAAATTTGGATCGTACTTACGGAGTGTTTTCTCAACAAAACCATTATTAATCAAGAATCTCAATGTTGCATCCAAAGTATTTTTAAGTTGCTGCTCACCTAGTGCCACCGCAATAGGTGGCGCAGGCATAACGCGAATAGGACTCTTTGCAATCATTTTTAGTTGACCCTTGTTATTCAACATAAATGCTTTTGCGGGAGCCTTCTGCAGAAAAGCAATATCTGCTTTCTTTGTTGAAACAGACAAAAGAAGCTGACTAATATCACTCAATTGGGGAAGTCTAAAAGTTGTGGCGTTTGGAAAACTCTCCTTGGCTATAAAATCCCCGTACTCGCCATCAATAACTGCAATTTTTATATCCGGACGATTTGCCGTTGCAAGATCCTTTTCGAAACGACCATCATTCGCGCGAACAAACGCATATGTTAGCCCATAATTAAAAGGAATCGTAAACAGTGCCTTTTTCGCACGAGCGGGATTCTCCCATAAGCCAGAGCACAGTGCATCATACTTTCCTGTTTGAAGTCCATCAAACATATCCGCAAATCCGACTTCAGTGACCCACTCAACTTTCCAACCCAATTGCCGCCCTATTTCTTCGGTTGTATCAACCACAGTTCCAGATAACATCCCTGTATTGGGGTCTTTGATAGTTTCGGGCGGGTAAACTATATAAGCACACCGCAACGTCCCCGTCCGCATCACGCGGTCAAAGGCCGATTCTTTTGCGTCTCCCGCCCATGCCGGAGCCGCAAGAGTGAGGAGCAAAAAAGTGAGAAGCAATTTTTTCATGGTATTTTCTTTTGTGTAAGAAGAAATTATATGCAACGTTTCTACCACAGATTATTTCCCATGACCACGCCCCAATGATTATGACCATAAGATTGCGAGATTTTTAATGTAACGTTTCGCCCTATCTCAACGAATACTGCATACAACACCCCCTTTTTACCCAGGAGATAAACATGACATTCTTAAAATCGATTCCTCTTATGGCTTCTACCGCTCTTATTCTGCTTGCCGGTCTGTCCGGAGCACACGCCGAAGATATGAAAATGGACCACTCCAAAATGGATCACAGCGGTATGATGGCGATGGACCATAGTGGAACCCAAGCAGGGCTGTATGATGCGGCCATGAAAACCATGCATGAAGGCATGTCATCGGTCAAAGCCACCGGCGATGCAGATGTTGACTTTGTTCAGGGAATGATTCCGCACCATCAAGGTGCCATTGATATGGCAAAAGTCGTTCTGGAAAAAGGAAAGGATCCTGAAATCAAAAAACTAGCCGAAGGCATTGTCAAAGCACAAGAGGCCGAAATTGCCCAGATGAACACATGGCTGAAAGCCCATAAAAAGTAGTTCCATCAAAAAAGGATACTTTAGGGCGTGTCGTCAATTGACAGATTTTGTGACGAGAACCGTGCTTTTCGAGAACCGTATCGCAGAATACAGAGACGTATTTGAGAAACGGGAGCGCAGAAAAGTGCGGTTCGCAGTCCAAAAGATTATAATTGATGACACGCCCAAAAAACAGGCTGGATAAGTTGTGTTTCCAGCCTGCTTTATCTTACATGACAGACCGTTGTGCATTACGATGCCGGTTATGATATTCCGGCGTAATTCTTGCACCACATAGGCCATCATGTCCGACGACGATAAAGAAGATGATGCCTCGAAAACCGAAGACCCCTCTGCCAAAAAACTGGAAGAGGGTCGAAAGCGTGGGCAGGTCGCACAATCGCGCGACCTGAGCACATGGGTCATGTTTCTGGCGGCAACCCTGCTGATTGGAACCGCCACACCCTCGATGTTTTCATCATTGACAACCGCATTAAAAGCCTATCTGGAACATGCCCACGATATGCCATCCGGCCCCGGTGGTTTATCGGCCATCCTGGTGGAAACATGTCTGATCGCGTTGAAATCCAGTTTCTTGTTTTTTGTGATCCTGATATGCGCCGCCATTCTTGGCCCAACCATGCAAATCGGTTTGTTGCTATCAACAGATGTAATCAAGCCGGACATCAGCAAAATTTCGATAGCGAAGGGTTTCGGCCGGATTTTTTCCATGCGCTCCGTCGTCGAATTTCTGAAAGGCCTGCTCAAGATGATTGCGATTGGCGCCGTCGGCTTTACGTTGGTGGCCCCCTATCTGGACAGCGTCGAACATTCGATCACCATGTCTCCGATCGATATTATCTATGAAACCAAATCCCTGACCATCCGGATGATGATCGGGATTCTGATAGCCCTTCTGGCGATTGCGTTGGCAGATTTCCTGTACCAACGGTGGGAATTCATGAAACAAATGCGCATGACCAAACAAGAGGTCAAAGACGAATACAAGCAAACCGAAGGGGATCCGTTTATCAAAGGCAAATTAAAGCAAATGCGGATGGAAAAAGCCCGCCAACGCATGATGCAAAACGTCCCCAAAGCCGATGTAATCATCACCAACCCGACCCACTTTTCGATTGCGCTGAAATATGATCCCGACACATCGGATGCCCCGATTGTGATTGCCAAAGGGGTGGACGACGTAGCCTTTCGCATTCGGGAAATTGCGAAACAGCATGACATTATTCTGTTCGAAAACCCACCTCTGGCCCGTACACTGTATGACACGGTGGATATTGACCAAGCCATTCCGGAAGAGTTGTACAAAGCCGTCGCCGAGGTTATTTCCTACGTCTACAAGAAAAAAGGGAAAATCAAATAACGTGGCCCTACTTATTCTACCCACGCCACGCGGAGAATATTGGTAGATCCGGGGGTCGCAAACGGGACACCGGCCGTCATCACAAAACGTTCGCCTTTTTTGGCCAATCCTTCTTCGGCAATTTTCTTTTGCGCCATTTTCACCGCATCGGCAAAGGTCGCCACATCGGTCGCCATCATCGCATGAACCCCGTAGGACACGCACAAACGCCGCGCGGTGGACAGGTTCTGGGTCAGACAAGCAATTTTCATGGCCGGACGTTGACGGACCGCCCGCAACGTGGTGGTGCCCGACGTTGTATAGGTCACAATACACGCGGCCTGCAGGTTATGCGCCACTTGGTCGGCGGCAATCGTAATCGCGTCACTCGCATCATTGCGCCGCGCATCCGGATGATCGGCATTGATCAAGGAACGGTAAAGTTGATCCTTTTCCACGCTGCGGCAAATACGATCCATCATGGTCACCGCTTCCACCGGATATTGTCCGGCAGCGGTTTCCGCGGACAACATCACCGCATCTGTTCCATCGAAAATGGCCGTGGACACGTCATTGACCTCGGCCCGCGTGGGGGATGGGTTCTCGATCATCGATTCCATCATCTGCGTCGCCACGACAATAGGTTTGCCCGCAAAACGGACGGCACGAACCACGCGTTTTTGCGCCAAAGGCACGTCTTCCGGAGGAATCTCGACGCCCAAATCACCACGGGCCAACATCACCGCATCGGCCTGCGCAATCATTTGATCCAAACATTCCAGAGCCGAAGGTTTTTCCAATTTGATCATCAGGGCCGCTCGTCCCGCGATCAGTTTCCGTGCCTCGATCACATCTTCCGGACGTTGCACAAAGGATTGGGCAATCCAGTCAACCCCCATATTTAGTGCAGCTTCCAGATCGATTTTGTCTTTGGCGGTCAGCGCATCGAGTGGCAACACAACCCCCGGCACGTTAAATCCTTTGTTATTCGACAAGGTACGTCCGGCTTTGATCTCGCCAATCAAGAACCCATCGCCACGATCAACAATTTCCATGCGCACTTTGCCATCATCCAGCAAAATAAACGATCCAACAGGCATAGTATTAATCACTTCGGGATGCGGCAGGTTGACGCGGGTGGCATCCCCCAATTCAGATTTCAGGTCCAGACGGATTTTTTGGCCAATGGTCAAATCAATTTTGCCGTCTTGAAACCGTCCCACACGCAATTTCGGACCTTGCATATCGGCCATAATCGCAATCGGGCGCCCTATTTCTTTTTCAACATTGCGGATAAACTGGACACGTTCGGCATGGTCTTTATGATCACCATGGCTGAAATTCAGGCGGAACATATCTACCCCTGCCAGAAATAATTTACGGATCATTTCCTCGGAATTCGAGGCGGGGCCGAGTGTCGCCACAATTTTCGTTTGGCGGTCACGGATGAGAGGGGTCATGTGTTTATATCCTGTTCTATGTATTCTTCTATAAATCTTCAACAAAAGCCTTTTGCATTTATGTTCAGATGATTATAGTGATGCCCAGAAAAAGTAAGTAGAACGTAAGTAAAAAGCAAGGTAAAATCAAGGAGTATATGAATGTTCCCCTCCGATTTGAACGGCAAAATTGTGACTGTTTTTGGTGGGACGGGCTTTGTTGGCCGGTATATTGTCGCGCAACTGGCTACTGCCGGAGCCTTGGTAAAAATCGTCACCCGTCATACGCCCTCCGCCTATTTTCTGCGCACATATGGTAACCTTGGCCAGATCGTACCCGTCTATTCCCGTTATGAATCCGATTCCGACCTTGCCCGCATCGTGTCCGGATCCTTCGCCGTCGTGAACTGCCTCGGAATATTGAACGAAAACGGGAAACGCTCCAGTTTTGCCCGCTTGCACACCGACATTCCTGCGGCGATTGCCACAGCCTGTGCCACGACACAGGTGTCTCGCTTGGTACATATCTCGGCCTTGGGTGTCGATCGCGCCACATCTTCTTATGCAATCACCAAAATTCTGGGCGAATCCAAAGTGCAGCAAAACTTTCCAAGCGCGACTATTTTGCGCCCCAGCGTCGTTTTCGGGGCCGAAGATAATTTCCTGAATATGTTTGCGCGCTTGTCGCGTATTTTACCGGCTTTTCCGCTGATTGGCGGGGGGAAAACCCGATTCCAACCCGTTTATGTGGTGGATATCGCAAGAGCGGTCGTCCGCGCTCTTTGCGATGTCCATACGGCGGGACGAATTTACCAACTGGGCGGACCAGAGATTTTGACCTTCCGGCAAATTTATGAACGTTTGTTTACGTATACGGGAATCCGGCGGACTCTGGTGCCTATCCCATGGTGGGTTGCACGGATTCAGGCATTTTTTATGGGCCTTCTGCCCAATCCCTTGTTAACCAATGATCAGGTGACATCGTTGCAAACAGATAATATTGTGGCCGATGGCGCGTTGGGATTACCGGATTTGGGACTTGTCCCGACGCCCATGGATGCGGTGGTTCCCGCCTATCTTCGATATATGATACATGACACATCTCGAAAGGATGAAACACAATGAGATTAGGACATAAAATCGGATGGATCGGATGCGTGACGGTGCTGTTCCTTGCCCCCGCGATGATACCCGTGATGGCGCAGGCCGCAGGCAATGAATCGATTGTGGTTGTCGTAAATAAAGGCGTCATTACCGAATCCGATGTTCAGGCCCGTATGGGCTTGATCGCCGCGTCCAGCGGATTAAAACCATCGAAAGAGCTGGATGAGAAACTGCGCCCGCAAATCATTGACATGTTGGTGGATGAACAAATCCGGTCACAGGAAGCCGATCGGCTGGGCCTGAAAGTCGATGAAAAAGAAATCGACAAGGGCTTTGAAAGTATTGCACACCAAAACAATATTCCCCCTGATGTGTTCAAGAAAGCCTTGGAACAACGAGGGGTAAAAATCGGGACGATGCGCGATCAGATCAAAACCCAATTGGCGTGGACCAAAGTCATCCAGAAACGGATCCGCCCCAAAGTGGATGTATCGGATAATGATATCGATGCCGAACTGGATCGTTTGAAAGAAAAAATCGGCAAAGACCAATACAAGGTTGCCGAAATTTATCTTCCGGTTCCCGATCCCTCCAAAAAAGAACAAGTTGGAAAATTTGCAGCAAAATTGGCTGAACAATTAAGAGGTGATGTGGCCTCTTTCCCGAAAGCAGCCCGGCAATTCTCGCAATCCCCGGGTGCGCAGCAGGGCCGTATGATCGGATGGGTCATGGCGGGCGTTCTGCCAAAAGAAGTGGATGAAGCCTTACCCGCTTTGCAAAAAAATGATGTATCTCCGGCCATTGAAACCCAGACTGGATATTATATCGTGATGGTGGCTGATAAACGCCAGTTAAGCGCCGAAGATATGCCCAGCCGCGATGATATTCTGGAAAAAATCGGCATGGACCGGATCGATCGCGCCCAACGCCGCTATTACATGGATTTGAGGTCTCAGGCCTTTATTGAAAAACGTGGATAAGCCCGTATCTCCTTCTGTGCAATCTCTGCCTCCTTTGCGGGAGGTCATCCGGACGCATAATCTGCGTGCGGAAAAAGCTCTGGGACAAAATTTTCTGCTCGACCAAAATATCACCGACAAAATTGTCCGCCTGGCAGGTAATGCAAGTAATACAGGTAATTTTTCCGGATGCACCGCGATTGAAATCGGGCCAGGGCCGGGGGGATTAACGCGCAGCTTGCTGGCATCGGATGCCGCACGCGTACTGGCCATTGAATTTGACCCACGCGCCGTGGCGGCCATTACGGATTTGAAAGCCGTCTACGGAGACAAACTGGATATCGTGCTGGGCGATGCCATGAAGGTGGATATCGCAGCCCTCACACAGGCGCCACGCGCCATTGTCGCAAACCTGCCCTATAATATCAGTGTAGTCCTTTTGGCCAAGTGGCTGGAATGGATCCGCAACGATCCACAGGCCATCGATTTTATGGCCTTGATGTTCCAAAAAGAAGTGGCGGATCGCATTCTGGCCAGTCCCGGCAACAAAACCTATGGCCGGATTTCCGTCATGGTGCAATGGGTGTGTCAGGTAAAACGCCTGTTCGATTTACCACCCTCGGCCTTTACCCCGCCGCCCAAAGTGTCCTCGACCATCGTGCATTTTACACCCCGCACTTTGGAACCTGATGCTCCATCATTCGGGGTTATGGAGAAAATATTGGCCGCCGCCTTTAACCAACGGCGCAAAATGGTGCGATCCAGCCTGTCGGAATTCGCGGCCGCCATGGACAAAGCCGGCACTGATCAAACCCTCCGCGCCGAAGATTTGAGCGTTGCCGATTTCGTGGCGATTGCAAAGAATGTCTAACGGGACTATAACGCCCTTATAGCAGCGATCTTTTAATACAGATCATGTAGCACCGATCTTATGGCACCGATGATGGACAATATTCCCCGTTCCGAACAGTTTGATGATATTTATTTTGCGGTTGAAGATGGTTTGGCCGAAAGCCGCTATGTCTTTCTGGATCGCAACAATTTGCCAGACGGTTGGGCCCGTGGAACGAGGGCCCATGACCGCTTTGTAATTGCAGAAACCGGATTTGGCACGGGATTAAACTTTTTGTGCGCTTGGGATCTGTTTGACCGGACCGCAGAACCGCAGCAAAAGCTGCACTATTACTCTTTTGAAAAATTTCCCTTGTCTGCCGCAGATATTGAAAAATATCTGGGGCATTGGCGCGGCGAATTCGGGGACAAACTGGATCGTTTGACGGCAGATTATCCGCTACGTGTGGGCGGATGGCATACGCTGCGTCTGGATGCCCGTGTTACCTTAACCCTCATTTTTGATGATGTGAATCGGGCGATTCCCGAACTGTCCACTCCTGTGGATTGTTGGTTTCTGGATGGGCATGCCCCCGCCAAGAATCCGGATATGTGGTCGGACACTGTGTTCCGCAACATCGGACGATTAAGTCATCAGGGGACCCGTTTTGCAACATTTACCGCCGCCGGTTTTGTTCGCCGCGCGCTGCAAGACGTGGGATTTACCGTGAGTAAAACCCGCGGATTTGGCCGCAAACGGGATATGACCATTGGCGTATATGAAGGCGAAAACGCTGCCGTACTCACCTCTGTACCCCCTTCTGTGGCTTCGCCGCAAAATATCGCAGTGATTGGGGGAGGAATTGCCGGAGCTAGCCTTTGCCACGCTCTCACATCCCGCGGATGCACCGTCACGTTGTTTGAAAAAAATGGCCTGGCCAGTGGAGGATCCGGAAATTTTCGCGGGCTTTCCAATCCCCGTATCACGGCTCTGCGCGGGCCAGAAGCCGAATTCTATGCGGCCGGATTTGCCCTCGCCCAACGCATGTTCCAGAAAATATCCCGCACAGAAAATATTGGCTACGACCCTTGTGGCACACTGCATCTGATAACCGACGATACCAAACACAAACGCTTTACATCCTGTTGCACCACTTGGGGATGGCATCCCGACCACGCCCGTTTGGTCAGTGCTGATGATGCCTCCACCCTTGCAGGTGTGCCGCTGACCTATCCTGCACTCTACTTGGCAGACGCAGCAATGGTATCCCCAAAATTGGTGACACAGTCTCTGGCACAACCCGCCCGTCTTGTTCCGGAAGACATTGAAGTTATAACCCGCACAGAATCCGGATGGAGTGTAAACGGCAACATCTATGACGCTGTTGTTCTGGCGGGCGGAGTAGATGTCACAAAATTTTCCCAGACAGCCCATCTTCCGCTGCAAAAAATTCGCGGCCAAGTCACACTTGTCCGACCAAATGAGCTGCATTCCCGCTTAAAAACCAATCTCTGTTACGGCGGATATTGCGCCCGAGTTGCAGACGACAGTGCGGTGATCGGATCAACCTTCCAGCATTGGATAACGGACGACTCCCTGCGAACTGACGATGATACCGATAACGTACAAAAATTATCAGCAGTGGTGCCGGATATGGCCGTGGGAGCGGATATCATTGGCGCCCGCGCATCATTTCGGTGCGCCGCCAAAGACCGCATTCCGGTGATTGGAGAGTTAGCCGGACACAAGGGCCTTTATATCTCGACTGCGCACGGGTCGCACGGGATTGTATCCTCGGTTATTGCTGCGGAATATCTGGCGGCACAGATCTGTGGCGAGCCACAGATTTTACCAGAATCCCTTGAAGCGTTCTTATCACCCAGCCGTTTTGGTACATTATTGCAAAGTTAATTTGAAAGAATGAGAGGAGGAAGCAGGGGGAAAGAACGCTTCTTTTTCGTTTTATGTCCTGCATGCCTATCTGGGGAATTGACCGGATGGCATATTCTCCCTATCTTTGTAAACTATTCGACATGATAATTGAGGTTTCAATGAAGACGCATATTGTTCTCACGCTCTGTACCGTATCCCTGTTGTCGCCCGTGGTGGCGCACGCGGGTCTTTTTGATAAAAAAGATGATCCGGTGAAGGTGGTGGTTCCTCCGGCAGGGGCCCCGTTAAGCTTTGCCGATCTGGCAGACAAACTGTCTCCGGCAGTGGTGAATATTTCCTCCACCCAGAAAATCTCGCAAAGCCAATCCGAAACCATGCAAGGGATGCCGCAATTTCCCCCCGGTTCCCCGTTCGAAGAATTTTTTAAAGAATTTAACCGCCAACAAGGACAAGGACAGGGCCAAGGATTTGGCGGAGGCATGCCAAATAACGGAGACGAACCAAAAGATATTCCGATGACCTCTCTGGGATCCGGATTTATCGTCGATGGCACCAAAGGTCTGGTGGTCACCAACAACCACGTGATCAAAGACGCCGACGAAGTCAAAGTGACCCTGTCCGATAACACCGTTCTGGATGCCACCATTGTCGGTAAAGACGAAAAAACCGATTTGGCCGTATTAAAGGTTAAAACCAAAGGCCATCCGCTGACCGAAGTCTCCTTCGGCAACAGCGACACGATGCGCGTGGGCGATTGGGTTCTGGCGATTGGCAACCCGTTCGGATTGGGTGGCACGGTAACCCAGGGGATTATTTCGGCGCGCAAACGCGATATCAGCGCAGGCCCGTATGATGATTTCCTGCAAACCGACGCCTCGATCAACCGCGGTAATTCCGGCGGCCCGATGTTTAACCTGCGCGGCGAAGTCATCGGGATCAACACCGCGATTTACTCCCCGACCGGCGGATCGGTCGGGATCGGATTTGCAATTCCCTCCAATCTGGCCAAACCGATTGTCAACCAATTGGCGGAATTCGGAAAAACCCGCCGCGGGTGGCTGGGCGTGAAAATCCAGACTGTAACCGATGAAATTGCCGATGGTTTGGGCTTGAAAGATATCCACGGCGCTTTGGTGGCCAGTGTAACCCCGGGCGGCCCAGCCGAGAAAGGTAATATCAAAGCCGGCGACGTGATTGTCGAATTCAACGGGCAAAAACTGGATGCGATGCGCCAATTACCTCGCATTGTGGCGGAAACCCCGATTGGCAAAAAAGTACCGGTTCTGTTAATCCGCGATGGAAAAACCATCTCGACCCATGTGGTGGTCGGCGAACTGGAAAAGGCAGAAACCGACGGATTGGTAGAAAAAGCTTCCGGCGACAAAGACACGGCCTCCACCAAAGGGGTTGATCTGGCCGCACTGGATATTACGGTCAACAATATCTCTCCACTGTTGCGGGAAACCTATAATATTCCCGAAGACGTAACGGGGGTTGTGGTGACAGGTGTCAAATCCTCTTCGGATGCCGCCGCCAAAGGCCTGACTGCCGGAGACGTCATTCTGGAGGTCAATCAAGACCCTGTGAAAGATACCGCCGGATTGAAAAAGAGTGTCGATGCCGTCATGGCCGATGGCAAACAGTCGGTTCTGATGTTGGTGGATAGCCAAGGGCAAGGAGATGTGCGCTTTGTCGCCGTCAAATTTACCAAAAAGGCCGATTCCAAATCCGACCAGAAATCCGAAACCAAGGACAATACATCCGAAAGTCCGGACAAAAAATAAAGGATCATCGTGACAAAAACAGATGTCATTGTTGTGGCGGGGCCGACAGCCAGTGGGAAGTCGGCCCATGCTTTATCCTTGGCCCAGACCTGTCGCGGGGCCATTATCAATGCGGACTCCTTACAACTTTATGACGGGCTGGCACAGCTGACCGCCCAACCCTCTGCAGAGGACAAAAACATTGCGCCGCATTACCTGTATGGGGTTGTCTCCCCCGAACAATCAATGACAGCCATGGATTGGCGGCGCATGGCGCTGGATACCATTTATACCGCACGTGATGCCGGATATACGCCGATTGTGGTGGGAGGAACAGGATTCTACCTGAAAACCCTGATGCACGGATTATCTCCCATTCCTGAAATCCCGAACGACGTGCGGGTTCTGGCCGACACCCTGATGGACCGGATCGGAATCTCCGCATTCTTTGCACAACTGAAAGACGTTGATCCGGTGATTGCC
Organism: uncultured Micavibrio sp.; assembly: GCA_964570705.1. Taxonomy (GTDB): domain Bacteria; phylum Pseudomonadota; class Alphaproteobacteria; order Micavibrionales; family Micavibrionaceae; genus UBA1573. The sequence continues at coordinate 4,631 of CAZMZK010000021.1, read as the reverse complement.
GAACGCATTGATCCGCATAACCGCCAACGCCTGATCCGCGCCTATGAAGTCTTCTTGCATACAGGAATGCCGCTTTCATCGTGGCAAAGCCTGCCGCCTGTGGGTATTCCGGATGATCTGGATTTTAAACCCGTGGTGATCCTGCCGGAACGGGATACGCTCTATGACCGCTGTAACGCACGCTTTGACCAGATGATCGCCAACGGAGTTATAGATGAAGTCCGGGCCTTTGATGACGCGATCCTCGCCGGACGCATTCCCTTTGATTGCGCCCTGACCCACGCGCTGGGGTTCCAACCGTTACAGGCCTATGTGCGGGGTGAGATGGATCTGGACACCGCCATCACCCTGTCCAAAAATGAAACCCGCCACTACGCCAAACGTCAGGTCACATGGTTCAAGCACCAGATGCGACCAGAGTCTTAATGCCCTGATAGCATCGGGCCGAGGGATTTTCCTCCCAGAAGATGCAGGTGGAAATGCGGGACTTCTTGTCCGCCGTGCAGGCCACTATTGGCGATGGCGCGGAATCCCTGTTGGGTCAGGTTGTGGTCTGCGCTGATTTTGGCAACGGCACGAAAGAATCCTTCGATTTCTGCTGCACTGGCGCGGGCACCGAAATCGGATATATCCAGATAGGCCCCTTTGGGAATGACCAGAATATGGGCGGGGGCTTTGGGGGCTATATCCCGGAACGCCAGAACATAATCGTCTTCGTAAACGGGGGTGCAGGGGATTTCTTTGCGCAGGATACGGGCAAAAATATTGTTGGGATCATACATAATCGGGCCTCCTGATAAGACTTACAGCAATAAAATCCGGACCAGAACCGATTGCAGGATTTGCAACCCGATAATCACGACAATCGGGGTCAGATCCAGTCCTCCAATGGGGGGAATGTATTTCTGGACAGGTTTCATCACCGGATCGGTTAGTTTTTCCAACAGACGCACCAGATTGCGGGCCTGCGGGTTTTCCAGATTGAAAACATTGAAAATGACCAGCCACGAAATCGCGACTTGGGCAATGATCACAAAGATATACGCCTGAACGGCCAGATTGATGATGTAAATTAAGGCTGCCATAGAAATTTCTCCTTACCGCACATCATAACGGCTCTTCCCCCTGCTGACAATTTTTTAATCTTGTGGTTTTATAGTAAAAGATTGGGGTTCGCGATGCGGTCATTTTTACACGTTATTTTGTGCTTTATGTGTCTTGGCGCGCTGGGACTGACTCAGGCCATCCCCGCCGCGGCGGCAGATTGGTGTGTTCCGCCCAAAGCCCCGCGTATTTCCATTCATCCGACGACCGATAATATTTCGTATGATTTTTCTCTGTCCGAAAAAGACCTGAACCAGTTTGATGTCTCCACGGTTAATCCGTATGGCGGCAATGTCATTACCGATGTGGGTGGTTTAATGAAAGGGGGAATCCAGACCCAACAAGAAAGCACATTCGGCAACATGACCAATTACGGGACACAGGAAATCTGTTACTGGCATGACTCGATCAATGTGACCATCCACATTCACCCGATTGTTTATGTTGCGCGGGAATTCCCCGAAGGGAGTTGTATGCACAACGCCATTCTGGCCCATGAACACCAACATGTGGTGATTGACCGCGAGATTGTCAACAAATACGCCAACTTGATTGGACAGTCGCTCCAACAAGAAGTGGCGCACTATCCGATTTATGGCCCTGCGCCGCTGTCCCAGAAAGAAACGGTCTATGCCCAAATGAAAGACCGTGTCCAGTCAATCATTACAACCTATACCCAACAGATGTCCGCAGAACGCCAACAGCGCCAGCAAGCTCTGGACAATATATCCGAATATGAACGGGTAAACCATCTGTGTCCCAATGAGCGGAAGAAGTAGTCGTCATCTTCCGGGGATGGGGCCGTGATTTGGGGATAGATTTCACCGGCGTTTCGCGGCATGATGCCGTTATGATGATGACCAAACCCGAACATGTTCCGCCCTCTCCTCAGGATATCCATATGCAGCATCCGGTATTCCGGTACACCCCTGCGGGGATGCATCCTTATCTTTCCCTGATGCGGCTGGATCGGCCGATTGGCACGTGGTTGTTGTTATTGCCTGCGTGGTGGGCGATCACTCTGGAGGCGGGCGGAATCGCGCAGATGACAGGACGCCACCTTTATCTGTTGGGGCTGTTTGCGCTGGGGGCTGTTCTGATGCGTGGCGCAGGATGTGTGGTGAACGATATCTGGGATCGTGATTTCGACCGCGCCGTAGAGCGCACCAAAACCCGACCTTTGGCATCCGGTGCCGTCACGTTGAAACAGGCGATCCTGTTTCTGTTGGGATTATTGGTGTGCGGATTGATTATTTTGCTGCAACTTTCACCTGTGGCGATTGGTCTGGGCGTGGTTTCTTTGCTGCCGGTTGTGATCTATCCTTTGGCCAAACGTGTGACCTGGTATCCGCAGGCGGTTCTGGGGTTGACGTTCAATTTTGGCGCATTGATCGGGACGGCGGCAGTGCATGATCATCTGACCGTGTCCGCGTTCCTCTTGTATGGGGCCGGATTTTTCTGGACGCTCGGCTATGATACGATTTATGCGCATCAGGATATCGCCGATGACAGCTTGATCGGGGTCAAATCCACCGCGCTGAAATTCGGCATTAACAGTCCGCGTTATATTATCGGCTTTTATATTCTGACCGCGCTGGGTCTTTTTGCTGCCGGAATGGCCAGCAACGCCGGAAATCTGTTTTATATTCTGTGGGCGCTTGCCTGTGGCCATATGATCGGGCAGCTGCGCACATGGGCCATGGATGACCCCGCCAGTTGTTTGCGTATTTTCCGATCCAACCGGAATTATGGACTGATTATCTGGGGAGGGATCCTGTTTGGATTTTTATGGTAAAAATAACCCTTTAAAAAACAGCCGTGTTAAAAAGGCTTCACAAGCGGTGCGGTTCGCGTTATCCTGAAAGCTGGATACATATCCGAACAAACATCTTACGTCTGACATATTTCCCAGAGACCAGAATGGCTGAATTTAAATTACCCAAGAATTCCGAAGTCAAAAAAGGCAAGACGATCGATGCCTCGAATGGTGCCAAAAACACCAAAACGTTCAGCATTTATCGCTATGATCCTGCCACGGGCGAGAATCCGCGCATGGATACGTACAAGATTGATCTGGACAAATGCGGGCCGATGGTTCTGGATGCCTTGTTGCATATCAAGAATACGATTGATAGCTCGGTGACCTTGCGCCGCTCCTGCCGTGAGGGGATTTGTGGGTCCTGTGCGATGAATATCGATGGATCCAATACTCTGGCATGTTTAAAGCCGATCGAAGAGATCAAGGGCGAGGCCAAGATTACACCTCTGCCGCATTTGCCGGTTATCAAGGATCTGGTTCCCGATATTACCCACGTCGCAGCGCAGTATGCCTCGATCGAGCCATGGATGAAAACCGAATCACCGGAACCATCGCGGGAACGGTTGCAAAGTCCGGAAGATGCCGAATTGTTGAACGGGTCGGATGGAAAAGGGCCTGCGGCCTGTATTTTGTGTTTCTGCTGTTCGACATCCTGCCCCAGCTATTGGTGGAATGGCGATCGTTTTCTCGGCCCTTCGGTCCTGCTCCAAGCTTATCGCTGGATTGCCGATACGCGGGACGAAGCAACCGGAGAGCGTCTGGACAATCTGGAAGATCCGTTCCGTTTGTACCGCTGCCACACCATTATGAACTGCACGCGGACCTGCCCAAAGGGTTTGAATCCTGCGAAGTCCATTGCTGAAATCAAAAAATTACTGGCCTCACGAGCAGGATAAACGGCCGGATAGAGTGGCTGCACAGAAAAGGGGAGATACATGGAAAATCATATTCTTCAGCAAATGATTACAGGGTGGTTGCTCCCGTCTTTTCTGGAAGCCGTTGTCGCTTTTCTGATCGGAATTATCTGGTATCATCCAAAGGTTCTGGGCGCACGGTGGCTAGAGGCCAGAAACCTGACCCCGGAAGATTTGCACCGTCACGCCAGTCCCTTTGTTTTGTCGTTTCCCCTGTGGTTCCTGACGGCACTCTTTTATACGTTTCTTCTGGTCACCCTGAAAATTGAAAGTCCGGCCGAGATTTTCCTCTTTTCCTGTATGCTCTGGGTAGCGTTTGCGATGCCGCCCTTGGTTATGGGATCCCTTTATACCGGGTATCCATTTAATGCGGTGGCCATTGATGCATCTTACCAATTGGCGGGGTATTATGCCCTCGGGGTGGTGCATTATGTTTTGCTGCAGTTGGCCCCTTAGCGCCTCTTCACAAAACCTATCGAGACATACATGACAGAGAACACCGAAGAACAAGACGACGAGCGCGGCGAACGGATTGCCAAAGTGATGGCGCGTTTGGGCGTAGCGTCGCGCCGTGATGCCGAAAAAATCATTGCCGAAGGCCGTGTGAGCCTGAATGGCGACACCGTGACCACCCCCGCCACCTTTGTGAAAGCCGGTGATGTGCTGGAGGTTGATGGCGAACGTCTGGGTCGCAAGCAAAAAACCCGTTTATTCCTGTATCATAAACCTCCCGGATTAATTACGACGGCCAAAGATCCCGAAGGCCGTACCACGGTGTTTGAAACCCTCCCCAG
>CAZMZK010000020.1:0-16326 GCA_964570705.1 uncultured Micavibrio sp. | reverse complement strand
TGATGCAAGCCGCCCCGCATTATCAGGAAAATTTCCAGCCGATTATCCAGAAAGTGATGATCTGGTTCAATTTAAGCCACCAGCCCACCTTTGAAGAAATCAAATCTTATCTGGATTTGGGGAAAATCATTACGGTATTGGCGCAATCTTTTACCGGAATTGCCGGAAAGATATTGGTGGTATTTTTCTATACCGGCTTTCTGCTGTATGAACAAAAATACTTTAACCGCAAAATCATCAATATGATCTCCGACCAATCGACCGAAGATCATGTCCGCGCCATTATTCACAAAATTGATGTCCGGATTCAACGCTATATCGGCATTAAATCTTTTGTCAGCGCGATCGACAGCGTTCTGACCTATCTGATCCTGTCGTATTTTAAAGTCGATTTTGCCGAATTCTGGGGATTGATGGCGTTCTTCCTGCACTTTATCCCTTACGCCGGATCCTTTATCGCCCTGACCCTTCCTTCGGCTATTGCCCTGATCCAGTTTGGCGACCCAACGGTCTTTGCCATGGTGCTGGGATGTTTGTGCCTCTCCCACGCCTTCCTTGGCCATGTGCTCGACCCGTATCTGATGGGGAACAACCTGAATCTCAGCCCGATCTTTATCATCTCGTCGCTGGCGATGTGGGGCATGGTCTGGGGTATTCCGGGGATGTTCCTCGCCGTGCCTATTCTGGCGATTATTACCATTAGCCTGTCGCAGTTCCCCAGCACACGGTCGATTGCCATTTTACTGTCAAAGACAGGGGTTCTGCGCGACCGATAGTCAGCTTCACCCGCGCCTTACTCATGATTACCTGTTATAAGAACCGGATGTCTTTTTGGGTTTCGAGGCAGGTGTCGAGGCTGGAAGGTCTGGGGTGTTATCAAAGATACTGCTGTTATTTTCAAACAGGATAGAGCGCAAGAACCCAGGGGTCAGCACCGACAACGGATTGATAAACACGCTTGGGTCGTCGGATTTTCCCTTCATCGCATAGGTGGCGGCAATTACCCCGCCATTTTTCCCGCCCGTCAGCAAGTTGCCAATCAAAGGGATCTGATTCACCAATCCATTGATTTGCGAAATCGGAACGAAGGTCCCACTGATATCCAGCGTCCCCGTGTCCTGATACATATTTCCACCGAAGGTCAGACCGATCGAAGCCCCAGATGTCCGGCCGTTCTGTAACGCAATAATGCGGCCAGAAGAGGTATCTTTCCATTCAAACCGCGTTCTTAATTTCTCGAACTCGATCCCTTTATTCTGCAACAATTCCGTCAATCCGGATAACGAAAACAGGTTAATCAGTTTCGCCAGAACGGGTGCGCGTACCACCGTAAAATTCGTGATCTGGGCTTTTCCCGCGATATCGTTCAGTCCGCCGCCATCGATTTGCGATCCGGAAATATCCAATGTGCCGCCAATGACCTGATCATATAAATCCAGGGTATGCAACGCACTGCCCGCATTGTTCGATGCGATTTTCAATTGCATTTTTCCTTGTGCATCCGGCTTCAAAGAAACCGACAAAGATCCACCCTTGATTTGTCCCGAAAGATCCAGAAACGCAACATCCCCCTTGTCATTGGTTTGTAACGACAGAACGGGCTTCGTCAGCATCTGGTCGGCATTCGGCCCTGTCTTGATTTGCGTCACGGAGACTTTGGCCGTCACCGCGGCATCTTTTTGCGGCGTTTGCAACTTTGCAGATGTCTTTTCTGGAGCAACAGCCTTATTTCCACCGGATAAAAATGGCCGACCATCCAATTGTTTCCCCTGGATCGATACATCAAACACATTGGGAGCGATCTGGGTAAAGTCCAGCGCAAAATTGTTGGCCCCCGCCATGGTGAAATTGGAAAATTTTCCGGATTTGACATCCTGCACATCGCCCACTTTTCCAAACACAATGGATCCGGAGGCACTTCCCCCCTTATCAATCGCCAATTTCAAATCCGATATTTTCTGGACCTCGCCGTTATGGGTGGTAACCGTGCAGGTCACTTGCCCCCCGATACCGGCCGGTTTCCGGTATTTGAACGGCGAAAACATGACCACCGCCGGAGTCACATCCGCCACAATACCGATGGTTTCATCCTTGGTTTTGGCTTCGGTATAATCAATCGTCACCGGCACATCGCCCGCGACAAATTGATCCAGATTGGCCCCGAATTTTGTCCGCAATGCGGCATCAGTGGTGATCTTGGCCTTGATTTTGCTCAGATAGTCGGACTCGGCCAGATTGATCGCCTGCATATAGGTCAGATCAATAGCTTTGCCGCCCAATGCCCCCTGCCCCGCAATCGTCACCGCACCGCCCTTCACCGTCAGGTTATATGGTCCCCCTGTCAGATCCAATCCATGCACAACCGATGGCAACAAAATATCTTTCAGGGTCGCATCCACTTCGACACGCACTTGGTCGGCTGGCAAATCTTTCAACGCCGGAAAAACGACCTTGGCATTCAAAGACGTTGTGCCTTTTACCTGATCCGGCTTGATCCCGACCGTTTCCCCCAGATGGATCGGTTCACGCCCGATATAGTCCAGAACTGTTCCAATTTGTCCGGCCAAAGCCGCATGAATGGTCACATCTCCCACAATGGTCGGATGGGTCAGATGGGTAATCTCGACCGTTCCATTGTCTACGACCAGATCCGCCATTTTTCCCGAGTCAACCTTGACCAGCAACACATCGCCTTTCAACGTGGCGGATCCTTTGGCTCCTGTGACCGGAATAAGCGGCGCGCGGTAATCCGCCGTCAGATTTTCAAACGAAAATGACCCATCCAATTGGGTGGGATCAAAATTTTCAGGCGCTGCCAAATCAATCGGTGCCGTAATGTGTAGATTTTTGATTTTTGCCTTGCTCAGGTTTTTGGTTAACCACTCTGCTGCAATGCTGTCCCGCTGGTTTTTTGGCCACAAAGATTGGATATCATCAAACGATGTTTCCGGAATAACCACATTTAACCCGAGAATCGACGGGGTTTTTTCGTCCAGACGTTTTCCGGACAATTCAATCCGGCGACCATTCACAATCATATGGGTATCTTGCAGAACAAGGCTTTTGGTTCCCTGATCAAACGCAATATTTGCCTGAATATCCGACAATTGCAACGGAGCATCCAGAACGCCGTTCAGATTGAGCGTTCCATTCTGGGACGTGACATTTCCATCCAGATTTTTCAGATTCCAATTAGAATCCAGATGTCCTTTGACCCGCCCTTCCATAAAAAATTGGGCGCCAAACCCGCTATCGTGTGGATAGAACAGAGTCACCAAAGACGATGCATTCAAATGGGTAATGGTATTTTCAAACACGATCTGGTCGTTATCCGTATCTTTGCGGATCACAAACGAAAAATTGGTGGGATCCTCTTTGCCTTCCTTGTAGGAGGCGGTCAGTTTGAATTCTTTGCGTTTTCGCAACAAATCGATATCCAGTTTGGGAATATCCAATCCTTTGCCCGTCGCTTCATCGATAATAATGACATGCGCGCCTTCGATCGAGAATTGTTCCAGATGCGCCAAGGGTTGCAATTCTTGATAATCGGCCAACGTACCCCCTTTAAAAAAGGATTCGCCAATGTCTTTTAAACCCAGAGATGCCGGGGTCTGTGCTAGTTCTTGTACGGCGACAGACGTTGTTGATACAGTTGTTGATACAGGGGCCTGGTCTTCCGGCGGGGGAGGTATATCGCTTAAAAACAAATGTACCCCACCAGTTTTTCCACGATAGAACTTGATGGTACCATTTTTGGCAAGGATGGCTTCTGGCCGCACCAAACCCAGAAATAAGGGAGCTTTGGCAATCCGGATTCCCAATTGAGGGACTTGTAAGACGGGTTTGTTGTTGTCCATCAAACGGACATCGCTTAATCCAACCGATATCGGGCCATTGAATTTTGGCCATTCGGCCACAATGCTGCTGAATTGTAGATCCGTGGTGTGATCGGAGGAGACCAATACCGATTTGATCGTATCCGCCGCAAAGGTAATATCGACGGGCCCTTGTGATAATTTCCAAAAGAGGATGCACATAGCCCCCAGCATCAGGAAAACAAGTCCGGCCAAGATTTCCAGGAAAACGAGGGTCGAGCGATGGAAAAATTTTAAAACAGAGATCATCATAGTGGCTAGAATACCAGAGTTTTGAGCTTATGGCTTGACTCACATCGTAAAAAATACAATTTTTTACAACAAAATCCCATTCAAACCCCATAGAGGACAAAATGCCCCTGAACATTGGCGATACCGCCCCCGATTTTTCTGCCCCCACCGATACCGGAGAGGTTTTATCCCTGAAAGATCTGCGCGGGAAGCCGTGTGTCCTCTATTTCTATCCCAAAGACGACACCTCTGGCTGCACCAAAGAAGCTTGTGCCTTCACCGAAAATATAGCCGCCTTCAATACGTTGGGCGTGGCCGTGATCGGAGTCTCCAAAGACAGTGTGGCCTCCCACCAAAAATTCAAAGCCAAATACGGCTTGGCCTTTCCTCTTGTGTCCGATGAAACCGGTGCCATCTGCGCCGCCTATGAAACTTGGGTCGAAAAATCCATGTATGGCCGCAAATATATGGGGATTGACCGGTCGACTTTCCTGATTGCGGCCGATGGCACCATTCAGGCTATCTGGCGCAAGGTCAAAGTCCCCGGTCATGTGGAGGCCATTTTAAAGGCATTACAGGAATAAAAATCACGGCAAAGAGGATTCAATCGTCTTGATCCATTGATAATAGGCATATTTGCGGGCGGCGAGATCCCAGCCCCCGCGCCCATCGCGAAAGCCGCCTCTGATCACATAAGCCCCGATAAAAAAGAGGGCCGGGCGCAAGGCCCGCAGAGGGGAATAGCGCACAAGATGTTTGATCCGTTGGCGTAAAGGAACGGGATCAACAGGCCAGGCCCGTTTGCGATTCATCCCTGCCTCCCAGCGCGCATATTTTTCATGCCGGAATGTCCAGGCCCGCACGTCATCCAAAGCATCATGAATCATGACGGAGTGCAAAGAACCAATCCCGAACGTAGCAGGCCCATCCTGACATGTGCAAACAGGTTGATAATGCCCTTCGATTTCACCCATACCCGGAATATCCAGATCATCCACCACCGGAAATTCCATCCGGTGACGGTGGAGGAGGGCAATTTTACGATTGGGGTATCCGAATTTCAACACGGCCCCCTGATACTGATATCGGCCTGTGATAAAATATCCCGCCATAGAGGGACCTGATGATCCCCCTGATAAAAACAGATTGCGCAGTTCCTCCACCAAATCCGGCAGCACAATTTCATCCGCATCCACAAACAAAACCCAATCAGACCCGAGCGGCAATGTATCCAGACACCATTGCCGTTTTTTGGGATAAGCCCCATTCCAGATAAAATTTACAACCTTGGCCCCATGTTTGGCAGCGATCGTGGCTGTGGCGTCCCGACTGGCGGAATCGACCACCCAAACCTCTTGAAAATCGGTCAAAGCCGATAGGCATGCGGCGATCTTTGCCCCCTCGTTCTTGGTCACAACAATGACAGACACAGGGATAGACACAGGAAGTTTGAGAGCCTCATTCATGAGGGGACCCGGACACGAAAGAACAAGGATAAAATAGCACCACAGATCCCGCCCATACCAGTCATCAGAAACAGGATAACCACTGTGTCAGGAACAACAGCCTTGGACAACGCCGAAGCCTCCTCAACCACACTTACGGCATACGGTGTTTCCAATGACAATAACATCCGGCGACGTTCTTCCGACATCAATAACTGGGCCAAGGCTTTACGATGATCAGGATTCAGCGTTTTCTGGAACTCGGTTTTCAGCCATTCGATTTTTGTTTCCGTCTCGGCTTTGACCGATGTGCGAATAATCTGGTCATCCGCCTTGCGCAAAATAGTCAGGAATTTCACAGCAAACGCCGGATCAGGATGACGATAGACAATTTTCCGGCTGGCCGTGGCCCCCAATGTCTCAATCGTAATATGTTCCGAGAGGTAATGCGCCACATCTTCCGGACGATCCAGTGACAGAGACACACCGCGCCATAAAGAATCCTGCTCCAGACCCGCCACAATCCCGTCCATCCGGAATAACAGCTCGGCCACAGCCGCACCGCGCAAACTTTGCTCGAAACGGATAAATTCGGGACTTCCAACGGGGATTTTGGCTTCCACTTCGGGGGCATAGACAAACACCCCTTCCACAAACGAGTCGGTCCGCGAGTCGTGCGAAGGGGGCGCAACAATCATACTGGCTTCGTAATGGGGCTTTAAAAGAAACACCAGAAATAGAGCAAGAATACCACCGATTATGGCCCCCGTTACAAGCAGACGACGTTCCTGCCACACCCGCAAAAGTAACGCGGGCAAGGCAGAGGACGACTCAACGGGGTCATAAACAAGGGGTAAAGCCATAGACGATATATAGCAGAAGATCCTAGGCGGCACGAGAGCGAATGGTCTCTTTAGCCCCTTTTATCCAAGAAGAAATGGAATGGGACGGGAAGAAATGCTGACTGGCTTTCAAGGCCCCCTTCTGGGCTTCGAACCACAAATCTCCATTATCCCGATAGGCACGGATTGTTTCGGCCAATTTCTTGTCTTGCCCTTGGGCCACGACCGATCCCGCCCCGAATTCTGTGATAACCTTGGCAGTTTCACTGGTATCCGGCCCGATAAAAATGCTCGGGCGACCGGCAGCCAGCGCGGCATAAAGCTTGGAGGGAACAATCATGCCAGCCACCTCGTTTTTCATGGAAATCAGGTGAATATCCCCCCCTTCCATCAAATCCTTCAGGCGGGACAAGGGTTGCGATGGGAGCAACCGGATATTATCCAATCCCAAACGGGCGCGCTCCTGCCCGATTTTATCGAATCCGTCACCTTCTCCCACAAAAACAAATTCAATTTCGGGATTGGTATCCATCAAAATTCGCGCGGCCCCGATCATCGTCGAAATGGGATGCGCCCGCCCCAGATTGCCGGAATAGAGAACACGGAATTTCGGGGCATCATCCAGAAAGAAGGGGCGGGATTTCAATATCTCACGCCCTGCCGCTGTCCCCTTCATCTGGGGAAGCGTTTTTGTTGGTGTCATTACCGATTTCGCCGCCGGAGTCAGTTCAAAATCCGGCCAATTGGGAATAACAGCAATTTTGGAAGCATCAAGTCCGGTATGGGATAAGTAACGGGCCATGCACCGCCCGATCACAACGACCTTGTCGCACGAACACATGGCTCTGCGCGCTACACGGCGCAAAACATTCATGCTCCAATCGGGAATAGTCAACCCCAAAGCCGGCAAAATATCTGGGTACAAATCCTGACACCAATGGATATGGGTTGATTTCTTAAATCGGGCAATCATCCGCCCCACAACCACCAATAACGGAGGGTCGGTTAAGGTCACTACCACCTGATGCTTGGGCAAACGTAAGGCTGCCCACAAAAGCTTGGCCCATACCCCGCCATACCCCAACAGATTTTTCTTGAACCGTGCGGCTTTACGGATCACCCGAACCGATCCATCCAGAGAATCTCCGGACTCGCGCCCCGTTGTCAATACCGTAACATCCCATCCTTCTTTGGCAAAAGCCTGAGCCAAGTCGCGCAAAACCCGCCCCGTTGCACCTTTGGCAGGGGGATAAACCCGGTTAATAAACAGAACAGTCGGCTTCTGCGTCATAGATATTTTTTAAGCGCTAACAAAGATTGGGTTGGATGATGGAGATGTTATCGCATGACTTGGTTGTTTTTTTCAAGGTTTCTGTCGGAAAAAACATAAAAAACCAGCAAAATCAGCCCAAACCCAAGGGATTTGTAACTCGCATACAGCAACACCGAAATCACAAACGGGCAAAACGCCGCCCATAAAACCAGTCCGGAGAACGTGTTTCTTGGCTTGGAAAAAACAGGCCGCAATACGGGGACCAAGCTTCCTACGAGAATGACAAAACTCCCGATCACTCCTGTTTTTAGCAACAAAGACGACAGCAAGGAGTGCGTATAATTGACACTCAACCCACCGACCGCCGGATTCTCGAGATGAGCCCCCCACCCTTTGCCGAACAGGAACGATCCGGCATCTGCACTGACAATCTGCCACACCGCCTCCCATTCTTGCAGGCGGGAATTGGTTCCTACCAAAGACGTTTTGGTCATCAAATCTGCGGCAATCGTTGTCACAACAGGCCATCCGGCTCCTATGAGAAGGGCGACAGGCACCGCCAGAAAAATCGTCCGCTTCGGAGTATGATAGAGAGCAATCGAAAACCCAACCAAAGCCGATAACACCACCACACCGATGCCCGCTCGTTGCATCATCAGAGCCATAGCGACCAATGGCAAGACCGCAAGACATAAAAGAGCCATGCCCATTCCGCGATGAACGGCCTGTATCAGAAAATGCCCCCCTATCCCCAAACAGATGAGGGCCGAGAACAAGACTTCCGGACTATTGGCCAGATAGAGCAAATCGCGCGGGGCCCCTTGCCCCCATAAAGCCGGTGTCAGTAAAATATCACGGTACAAAAACAGGGTACGCAATGAAAAAATAAGCCCGACACTCGTGATACATCTCAGAACATAGCGCGGCTGGGCCCGACACGTCGCCCCCCAGAACAAGGGCATAAACAGACATAAGAACGGGACAATATCGCGTAAAACAGAGGGGGTTTCATGACCATAAATCATCGCGGTCACAACCGGAAGACTCGCTCCATAAACCAGGGCAAAGACAGCAACGCGGGCGTAAACATCATCCGTTGCAGTGAGACAGACCGATACCGCCAATAACAAGGCCATACAGACCTCTCCCCACCCCAGATGATCCGGTGTGGGAGAGCCAAAAACAGCATACAGAAGCAACGCCGCACAAAACGCCAGTGGAGCTTTCGGAAACGTCCCGGACAACATAGGGAGTTTTATACCACTTCCATCATCATCTTGATAGCCAGGATGACCAACAGAATGGCAAAGACAATCCGCAACTTACGCACGGGCAACGCATGAGACACCTTCACACCGATTGGCGCAAACAAAACACTCACCGGAACAATGACCAGAAAAGGAATAAGGCTGATATGATCGAATGTGCCTTTTCCGGCAAGAATATACCCGATATTCGCGGTTAAAGAGACCACAACCCCCAAGGCAGATCCGGTTGCTATGGCTGATTTCAACGGCAATCCTGCCCGATCCAGATAAGGGGAATACAGCACCGACCCACTAATCCCCAACAACGTCGCCAACGCCCCGAATAACGTGGACATTGGAAGAGCGCAGGGAAGGGTTTTCAGAACAGCAATCGGCGATGTTGCTTCTTTTCGGGGGATAATAGAAGCTGCAATACACACCAAACCAACCGAGAAAATAATCTGCAACGTTTGACCTTTTAATCCTGCCACCAGAAAGACACCAGCCAAACTCCCCATGACCAGACCTGGCGCCATTAAACGAACTCCGGCCCAATCAATCGCCTTGCGTTTATGCTGGGCAAAGGCCGATGACAGGGCCGTTGGCAAAATAATCGCCATAGACGTCGCCAACGCCATATGCATCATCATATCTTCTGTTGGGCCGGACAGGGTATAATATTTGAAAATATAATACAGGCTGGGAACCAGAATAAGACCACCGCCAATCCCTAAAAGTCCGGCACAAAACCCGACAAAGGCTCCCAAAACCAGATAAACCACGACCAATATAAATAACGCAGACATTCGTCACACCCTTTCTTATAGTTCTATGGGCTGTTTGAGGGGTATTTTGGCCGGCATCATACAGATTATTGACAAAACAAAAAGGGTGCTTGTGGCACCCTTTGGAAGATTTATGTGTTTATTTGGCTTACGATGTTTTCCAAACTGCCGTTGAAGCCTTGGACCCACCGAACAGTCCTCCAAGGCTGTTTCCGGAAACCAGATTTGAAATCCCGCTGCTCCCAGAGGTCAAAGACGATAAAGAGCTTCCAATATTCGCCATTGCTCCGGAAGACACGGTATTCGCCACATTTCCAACACTTCCCCCGATTCCGCCAGAGGTCAGGGAAGAGGTGATAGAGGATCCGAAACTCGACAGATTCGGATTTCCCGCCACATTTCCCAATGACAAACTGTCACTAAAACTCGGAACGCTTAACCCGTTACTCAATCCCGTTGAAAATGTGGATGCAACGTCACCAAGGCTCTTTCCTTCCACATAAGACGCATAGGCACTTTTCATCGCGGTTTTTCCCGCATCAAGAGCTTGATTCTTTAATGCTGTTGCTTGTGCAGTTACATACTGAGTCGCGGTATTTTTGGCATTATTAAGAGCCGCTGTCGCCATTTGACCTGCCACCGCTGAAACATTACCAGTCAGTGCGGCCGTTGCAAGCCGTGATGCGCCATTCGTCAAAGTTCCGGAAGTCCCAGAACTCAACCCGAAAGTTGACGCAATACTGCTTGTTGCAGATGTAAAAGCAGCCGATTTCGTCACCGCGTTGATAACACCACCCGTGCTAATACTGCCGTTGGCACTCATGACATTGGTGCCCACCACGCTATTAATCGCGCTACTCGCGGCTCCCAT
Organism: uncultured Micavibrio sp.; assembly: GCA_964570705.1. Classification (GTDB taxonomy): domain Bacteria; phylum Pseudomonadota; class Alphaproteobacteria; order Micavibrionales; family Micavibrionaceae; genus UBA1573. The sequence goes on along the minus strand of CAZMZK010000020.1, from coordinate 5,757 downwards.
CGTCGCGGCTTTTGCAAGAGCCCCACCAGCTGCTTTTAGCTGCGTAGTCCCCCCGCCTTTAATTGCGGTTACGGCGGCCTTGGTTAAATTTACCTGCCCTGCGGCTGTTTTTATCCCTGAAGCTGCGGCATTTCCGGCATTTGTCAGCGTATTGGAGAACCCAAAATCCAGTTCTGCCGCGGATGCGGTGTGGGTGAAGGCAAACATCCCGAGCACAGCCAGTGACAGAGTTTGCAGATAAACCTTTTTGTGTGACACCTTTTTCATGACCTACGCCCCTTTGTCTTCACCGAATGACTTTTGTTTTTATCAAGAGGACGGCTGTGACAGAGCGCGTCCTATCTTGATCGTAGGGGAAAAAGATTAATAAATTATGTAATTATATAAAATTTTAGATAATTTGAAGATTTTCGGTATTCATCACAATACACGAAAAATGTTCCCTGATGACACGCCCGAGAAGAGGAAGGATTTTCATGCCAAAGTCTTGGGTGGTAATACGAATTTTAGGATCTTTAATGGAATGGTCGTGCATGATAAAGTGAACCGTTTTCTGCTCCTACTTGTAAAGGAACCTGCCATGTCGTCTTTGTCCAAGCCTCTGCTTAAACCAAACTGCCCCAATTTTTCATCCGGCCCCTGTGCCAAACGGCCCGGATGGACGCTGGATGCGCTGCAAGATATGGCCGTCGGGCGGTCTCACCGATCCACTGTCGGCAAAGCCAAATTGCAAGAGGTGATTGATCTGCACCGGAAAACTCTGGATATCCCCGACGATTACCGGATCGCAATTGTTCCGGCCTCGGATACCGGAGCGGTCGAAATGGCCCTGTGGTCAATGCTTGGCCCGCGTGGCGTGGACGTTCTGGTATGGGAGAATTTTTCCAATGATTGGGCCACCGACATTGTATCCCAATTGAAATTGCCCGATGTCCGCACGTTCAAAGCCGATTACGGCCAAATTCCGGATCTGGAGAAAATTGATGGTACCCGCGATGTGGTCTTTGTCTGGAATGGCACGACCTCGGGCGTTCGCCTGCCACATACCGACTGGATCCCCGCTGATCGGGCCGGATTAACCTTTTGCGATGCCACCTCGGCCGTTTTTGCGTATCAGATGGACTGGACAAAATTTGACGTCACCACATGGTCATGGCAAAAAGTTCTGGGGGGCGAAGCTGCCCACGGGATGCTGGTCCTCTCGCCCCGCGCCGTGGAACGTCTGATGACCTATACGCCTGATCGCGCCCTGCCCAAAATTTTCCGTATGACAAAGAAAACCGATGTGAACGAAGGCTTGTTCAAAGGCGAAACCATCAACACCCCCTCTCTGATGGCGACCGAAGATTGTCTGGATGCTCTGAAATGGGTGGAGTCTTTGGGCGGGTGGCGCGCGACCGAACGCCGTTCTCTCGCCAACCTTGCTGTGGTGGAAGACTGGGTGGCGCGCACCGATTGGGTGGATTTCTTGCCCGCAACCCCGGATATCCGTTCGCGCACGTCTATTTGCCTGAAAATTGTCGATCCATGGTTTTGCGCCCACGATGAGGATACCCGGAAAACCCTCGTCAAGGATATGACCAAATTATTGGACAAAGAAGAGGCCGGATATGATCTGGCGCATTATGCCACAGCCCCCGCCGGTTTCCGTATATGGGGTGGTGCCACCGTGGAATCGTCCGACATGGCAGCCCTTCTTCCCTGGTTTGATTGGGCATATCACAGCATAAAACACGTCCGATAGGATGATTTTCTGATAAACAGGGGCCTAACCAAAGGTTGGAACCGATGGAGCGACAGGGGCTGCGTAGGACAGGCCCGTGCCTTTCATGCCAACATCCAAGGCTTTCGGGCGGGGTTTATCAGGATTCATATCGGCGAGAACATCGGGATCCCAGCCAAGTTTCTGATCGCGGGCGCGGGTCTCGCCTCCTGTCAGTACGTCTAATTTATTTGCGGCCAGAGCGTGCTCTGACTGTTTTTTTCTCAGTTGGCCTGTGACGTCTCGTGCAATTTCTTCTGGCGTATATTCTTCGCGTGTACGTGCGGCGGCAATATCAAGAGGGGAGGCGCGGCCTGCAGCAGGAGTGGGTTGCTGTGGTTTGACAGCCTGACCGGTCCAATTGTAAATGTCTCCTGATACATCAGTATAGGTTTCGTCATTGGCGGCAATTGTTAATTCCTCTCCTTGTGTCCCATGAACAGCAGCATGTTTCGTACCAAGATGTTGTGTCCCAAAACGGAACGCATCATTTGCAGCCGCTATCACACCAATGCCCGCAACAACAGGACCGGCAGGAGCCAAGGCCAAAGCTGCTGCTCCCAAAGCAGTGCCTATAAAAGAAGGGCCTGATGCCATTACAGGTTCATTCGCGGCAGGCGTATTTTGCAAACTCAATTTTTCAGCAACATTACAAATAAGGGCCACATCTACAGCACACTTATCCATTTGTGCAGTAATTCCATTCGGAGTCGTTCCCCCCTTAAGGCTTGAGCAATCCGCGCCAGGAAGTTGATTAAGAGCATGATTTACAGCACCAACAGCAGCCACAACAAACCTCTTCGACCTTATGTTTCACCCTTTTCATGCTACCTGTATATGGTTAATCATTGGTGAATACATAATCCTTTTTAACCGGATTTCGGCATTTTTTTGAATGAAACAACATCCCTTCCCCGGATGATCGTATTTATACTTATGTCATTATACAGAGAAACAAGCCCCGAAGGAAAGTTTTTTCGAAGCGTTGTCCTTATACGATCAACTTATATCCGGTTTAAAAGGTCCGGTGATACGGTTTTGGGCAGCAAAACCCACAATTGGCCGGGCGATTTCATCAGGCCCGCATTGTGCGTAGCATCATCCCCGTATCCCCAGAACACGTCTCCGCGCACTGCACCGATAATGGCCCCGCCAGTATCTTGTGCAAAAAACAACCGGTTCAGCGGGCGGTCTTGGGAAGGATGTTTTGTCGCAACAAACATCGGGATGCCATACGGCCAGATACTGTGATCCACGGCCAAAGAGCGTTGGGGTGTAAGGACGGTGCCCTCGCCCCCGATAGAACCGTCGCTATCCAGACGTTTAAAGAAAACATAGGATTTATTTTGTTGCATCAGGGCAATCGCATCGTCCGGATGGTTGGCCAGCCAGTCGCGGAGCGTTTGCATGGACACGTTTTCTTTGGTCAATTCCCCGCGTGCAATCAACTCTTTTCCGATCGCGGTATAGGGATAGCCATTCTGGCCATCATATCCCACGCGCAAAGAGGTTCCATCCGTCAACTGCACAATTCCTGACCCTTGAACCTGCAGGAAGAAAGCATCGACAGGGCTGTCGACCCAGCACAAAACGGTGACCGTTTTGGGGGATAATCGTCCGGTTTCAATCGCCGCACGGTCTTCGAAGGGTTTTAATTGACCGGATACAACACGGCCTGCAATGCGTTGACCTTTCATCTCTGGCCGAAAGTCGCCCAGATTGACCATAACCAGATCGGAGGGGCGCGACAAAAGCGGTGTCTGGTATGGGCCTGTGCGCGTCCGCGAACCATGCAACGCGGCTTCATAATACCCGGTAAACAAACCGTCTTTTCCGGAGGATTCCGTGACCCGATAGGGGGTAAACCATGTTTCAAAAAAGCCCCGGACTTCCTCCGCAGAGGTGGTCCCGGATGGGAGATGACGGCATACGTCCTGCCAATCACGGAAAAGTCCCATGCCACTTCCGAAGCTTGTGTGTGGATCGCTTTTCTGGATACGGTCACAGGATTTGCGAAACGCGGATAGGGCAGACTCCATTGGGTCGGCGGTCCAATTTGGAATCGTGGCAAATGTCGTGGCAACAAATTCTGGTTTGGAGGATCTGGACGAAGGCCCCGGAGTCGTACATGCCGATAATAATACCAAAGACGCGATCACAAACAGGGAAATAACATAGGGAGAGCGCATAACGGAGCCTTTATGGGATGATGCACATTGAGATGATGTGCAGGAAGATAAATGAGTATAAAGAGGATCGGAGAAAAGGAAAATGCCTATTTTATCCGCATGATTGTTTGCGCAATCGTGGAGGCCGTGTCGGATGATGTGAACATGGCAGTCACATATCCCGTCGGATCAACGAGATAGATATACGAAGAATGATCCATCGTATAAGTATCGCCGTCGGGCACTTTGGCGGCATAGATTTTATAGGCAGTTTTCACCGCTGCGATCTGGTCCGGTGTGCCGGTAAGCCCCACCAATTCCGGCAGGAAGAGATCCACATAATTTTTCAGGGCTTCGGGCGTATCGCGTTCCGGATCCACAGAAATAAAGAGAGGTTGAATGCGTGTTTGCCAGTCTTTGGGTAAGGCATGAAAGGCGTCGGACATTTTTTGTAATTCGGTCGGGCAAATGGCGGGGCAGTATGTGAACCCGAAATAAATCAACAGATATTTGTGGCCAAAGCTTTTCTCTGTTACGGACTGGCCATTATGATTGACCAAGGAAAATGGCCCGCCCAGAGAGGTATGCATCGTGGAAAAAGAGGACATGCGCCCCGTCAGGAACATGGCGGATGCCCCGATACACAGACCAACACAGGCGAGTAGAAAAGTTTTGCCAATCTGGTGCATCGTTTTTGTCCTATTTTTTCAGATAATCACGGATCAGAATTTCGGCAATCTGGACGGCATTCAGAGCCGCGCCTTTGCGCAAATTGTCGGCCACACACCAGAAATTCAAACCATAGTCGACGCTGGGGTCTTCGCGCAAACGCGAGACAAAGACACTGTCTTCCCCTTGAATCTCAACGGGGGTCACAAACTCCATTTCGCTTTCCAGATCAATGACGGTGACGCCATCGGCTTTTTGCAATAGGTCCATCGCATCATGCACCGACAAATCCCGTTCGAATTCCACATTGACCATTTCCGCATGACCAATAAAGGCAGGAACACGGACACAGTTTGCGCAAACTTTGATTTTTGGATCCAGAATCTTGCGGGTTTCGACCTCCATCTTCCATTCTTCTTTGGTGCGGCGATCATCCATAAAGACGTCAATCTGCGGAATGGGGTTAAAAGCGATTTGTTTTTTAAACACAGACGGGGTGGGGGACCCATTCATGAAAATGGCGCGTGTCTGGTTAAACAATTCATCCATGGCGTCTTTCCCGGCACCCGACACGGACTGATAGGTCGAGACCACAACACGTTTAATGCTGGCGGCGTCATGCAAGGGTTTTAAGGCCGCCACCATTTGAATGGTCGAGCAATTCGGGTTGGCAATAATGTTTTTCCGTGTGTATCCCGCGATAGCCTCGGGGTTGACTTCCGGCACGACCAGAGGAACATCGGGATCCATGCGGAAATGCGATGTGTTATCAATCACAACGGCTCCGGCGGCGGCCGCCCGTGGGGCAAAATCGGCCGAGATAGCAGCTCCGGCTGACGATAAAACAATATCCGTTCCATGGAAGTCATACGACCCCAGATCCTGGATTGTCAGGTCATCATCCCCGAACGATACCTCGGTTCCGACCGACCGCGACGAGGCCAAAGCCACAATCTCGGAAATGGGAAACTTCCGTTCATGCAGGGTGGCGAGCATTTCGCGTCCGACATTTCCCGACGCACCGACAACAGCAACTTTATAAGCCATGATTTTCAATCCATTTTTTTGATATTTCTAAATTTCAGATGAGCTTTCAGGTGTACGGATTATTTCCGATTTTGTTTTCAGCAACGAAAAGAAAACGCCTCCTGCCAACAA
>CAZMZK010000019.1:0-16756 GCA_964570705.1 uncultured Micavibrio sp. | reverse complement strand
TGTATTCTGCGATACGGTTCTCGAAAAACCCGGTTCTCGTCACAAAATCTGTCAATGGATGACACGCCCTAAGTTTCTTCCGGGAAATATCAGGAAAACAGCCACTTCATAAACCTCCGAAATTAACTTTTTCTTATCAAGATGGTGTTATTTTTTCGGTGTATCTTGGTTTATCTCGCTCCACAAAGCACTTACACAAAAGGATCCTCTCACTATGAAAACAGAATTAAAAGACTACATTATGTGCGGTTTTCTTTTAATGGCGATCACGTGTGCGAGCTTGCTGTCAACGTTTTTGGTGACCCGATTTCTTTTCTCCTGGATCCCTTTCGGGGCTTATGCCGGTATTTTCGGCGTGTTGTTCTTCCTGTTGTCCTATGGGCTGATCTCTGGTTTCGTGGTACGTCTTTTCTTTAAATTCCGTCCGCTGCAGGAGGGATATTTCGCCATGGATTCAGCCACATTCAGGGACTGGAAATTGTTGATTATGATATCCAATTTCGGGCAAAGGGCCTTGGCTCCATTTAATTTCTTCTTTTTTGGGTCCGCATTTGCCGCTTTATATGGTGCCAAAATAGGCAAGAATTCTGCTGTATCCGTAACACTGGCCGATGCGTTTATGGTTGAGATAGGACACAACACCATTGTCGGGGCAGGAACCTGGATTTGCGGAAATTATCTGGAGAAAGAAAGAATCTTTATTGCCCCTATCACGATCGGGAATAATGTCACGATCGGGATGAATAGCGTTATTTTGCCCAACACAACAATCGAAGATGGAGCAACGTTGAGTATCGGGTCGGTCGTGATGCCCGGAACGGTCATTCCTGCCGGAGAAACATGGAAGGGAAACCCTGCCCGAAAATGGCAATAACAGCAGACATAAAAAGGACAAAAAATATGACAGATACCGTTTTATTACATCGTGTAAGAGATATGTTTGACGACACTCTGAATTTGCAAGGACGCTCTGCGGATTGGACGCAGGATACCCCGCTTTTGGGGGCTATTCCGGAATTTGATTCCATTGCGGTTGTCACCCTGATTTCTGCAATCGAACAAACGTTTCACTTTCATATCGATGATGATGATATCAGTGCCAGTATTTTTGCAACATTGGGAAGCTTAACAGAGTTTATTGCCGACAGAATGCCTGCTTCGGCCTAAAAAAAACAGGGGTTGGATATGACACGGTTTGTGCACACACTTGTCACAGAAACAGCGGAGCGAGTCCCGGATTATGTGGCGTTGAAATACGGCGATCAGACATTGTCTTATGCGGATTTGCACGCAGAACTGGAATCTTTTTCGTCGGGAGTAATCTCGATCGGTCTGGAGCGCAGCGCACGTGTTGCAATCTATGCGGAAAAACGCTTTGAAACCGTGATTGCGATGTTCGGGACATCCATGGCCGGAGGAGTTTATGTTCCGATCAATCCGCTGCTCAAGACCGAGCAAGTGATGCATATCATGAAAGATTGTACGGCACAGATTTTGGTGACCACGACGGCACGCTTGAAAGTGATTCAGGGAAGTCTGTCACAAGATGTGTCCTTAAACATGATTATTGTCATGGATGGGGCTGCGGGGGCAACGGATTCTGTCAACGGGGTATCTATCCGGTCTTGGGTGGATTTTATGAGACAGCCTTTGAGGGCAGGCCATCGCGTCATTGACTCGGATATGGCGGCGATTCTCTATACCTCTGGCTCTACGGGGAAACCGAAAGGGGTTATCTTGTCGCACCGGAATATCGTGGCCGGAGCCGATAGCGTGTCGGAATATTTGAAATTGGATTATCGGGACAAGGTTCTGTCGGTCCTTCCATTGTCGTTTGATTACGGTATGAATCAGGTGACAGCGACATTTCGCGTCGGAGGCCAAGTCGTTCTGATGAATTATCTGATGCCGCAAGATATTTTGCAGAGTTTGGCAAAAGAGCATATTACGGGGTTGGCTGCAGTTCCTCCTCTGTGGGTGCAGCTTGCCAAATTGAAATGGCCGGATTCTGTGCGGAATCACCTCCGCTATTTTACCAATTCCGGTGGCCATATGCCGCGAGAAACCTTACAGGCATTGCGGGGCAATGTTCCGGATGCTCAACCTTTTCTGATGTACGGATTGACTGAAGCCTTCCGCTCCACATATTTGCCACCGGAAGATATTGATCGTCGTCCGGATTCGATCGGGAAAGCGATTCCGAATGCAGAAATTCTGGTCGTGCGGCCGGATGGGACTATGTGCGATCCCGAAGAAACCGGAGAGCTGGTGCATCGCGGAGTGCACGTAGCCTTAGGGTATTGGGGTGATGCGCAAAAAACTGCCGAACGATTCAAACCTGCCCCGTTACAGAATACCTCTATTCCTTTGACCGAAATTGCGGTCTGGTCGGGAGATTTTGTGAGGAAAGATGCGGATGGCTATTTGTATTATGTGGGCCGTCAGGATGAAATGATCAAAACATCCGGCTATCGTGTCAGTCCGACCGAGGTAGAGGAAGTGTTTTACAATACCAAATTGGTCGCGGAAGTTGCGGCCTTCGGGTGGCCGCATCCGGTATTGGGACAGGCCATCGTGATTGTCGCAACCCCGATGCCGGACAAGCCCCTCTCTGCGGATGCTTTAAAGGCAGCGGTACGTGATATTTTGCCGAATTATATGATGCCGTCTTCGGTGTTTGTTCAAGAGGATTCTTTGCCACGCAATCCCAATGGCAAGATCGACCGGAAAAAACTGGCGAATGATTATGGGGAGTTGATATCCTATGATTGAGTTTGGCCCCGTATCCTCGCATCTTCCCGTTCACGCGCCGTTGCCGTATTTTCAGGTGAATAGGGAAGGGCACTTGCTGATTGGCGGAGAATCCGTCGTGACGATTGCGCATCGTTTGGGTGAGGACACGCCGTTCTATGTTTATGATCGCAAGATTATCCACGACAGGATTGCTGCATTACGCGCAACGTTTCCGTCCGGAATTCATCTTCATTATGCGATCAAAGCCAATCCTATGGCGGATGTGGTACGCTTTATCGCACCATTGGTGGATGGAATCGACGTCGCTTCGGCCAAGGAAATGGTCACTGCTATTGAAAATGGGGCAGAACCACAGCATATCAGTTTTACAGGCCCCGGGAAAACCGACGCGGAGTTGGATCAGGCGGTCCGGTCCGGGGTTGTGATCAATGTGGAATCCGAACGGGAACTGGCTCCGATTTTGGCGGCTGGACGAAAGTATAAGACCCGTCCCAAAATCACCGTGCGCATTAATCCTGACTTTGAACTCAAAGGATCGGGCATGCGCATGGGAGGCGGAGCCAAACAATTCGGAATTGATGCGGAAAACATTCCGGATATTTTGCAAAAAATAAAGACGCTGGATCTTGATTTTCTGGGCTTTCATATTTTCAGCGGATCCAATTGTCTGAATGCGGCCGCGATTATAGAGGCCCAGGATAAAACCTTTGAATTGGCCATCCGGTTGGCCAAAGAATCGGGGGTCACCTTAAAAACCCTGAATATCGGGGGTGGTTTGGGGGTTCCTTATTTTCCCGGAGACACGCCCGTGGATCTTACAAAAGTGGGAGAGTATCTCACCCGAAAAATGGCGGAGATACGCGCTGATTTGCCTGAAACAGAGATTATCATGGAATTGGGGCGATATATCGTTGCCGAATCCGGCGTGTATGTGTGCCGTGTGGTCGATCGTAAAATATCCCGTGGTCAGGTTTTTCTGATCAGCAATGGGGGGTTACATCACCATTTGGCCGCTTCTGGTAACTTTGGCCAGCTTATCCGCAAGAATTTTCCTGTCGCCATAGGCAATCGTATGGGGCAAGGGCAGGACTGCGAGCCCGTGAATATTGTCGGGCCGTTATGTACCCCCTTGGATATTCTGGCCGACAAAATGAATTTGCCCAAGGCCGAAATCGGGGATTATGTGGTGGTCTTCCAGTCCGGAGCCTATGGCTTAACAGCTAGCCCGATCCATTTTCTGAGCCATCCTGTTGCCCGCGAAGTGTTGCTCTAGGGCGTGTCATCATTTAGAGGTGACCTATAATCTTTTGGACTGCGAACCGCACATTATTTATCTCCCTTGGGCTTCCGTTTCTCAAATACGTCTCTGTATTCTGCGATACGGTTCTCGAAAAGCACGGGATGGGTCTCGGGGAAAACTGTGCTCTTGGGCCAAAAAATGTCTCTTTTTGTAAAAAACAGTGTTGACAAAGTCTGCATAAAAAAATAGAACGTCCATCTAGACCGCCTTTATCTTGTTCCCTGATAGCTCAGCGGTAGAGCAATCGACTGTTAATCGATTGGTCGCAGGTTCGAATCCTGCTCAGGGAGCCATTTTTCAAATCCGCTTGTTTTTTCACCACGAAGCGCACGAAGATCTCGAAGATGTGTGTGAAGAGGGCATCAAAAATTCCGGAATGTGATCCGTAAGTCGTGCGTGTCCAGACGGGTTCGATCCAGAATATTTGGTTGCACGGGTAAGGATCCAAGCGTTGGTCTGTTGTTGTCAGACCGGAAATTCTGGATGGCGTACACACCGGAAAATTTGCGCGCCGTCAGGTCATCCATAATCCATTGGATATCCGCTTCATCCAAAAGACCGGTATGAACCGTTGTGCGAATTTCGCACGGGATATGCGTTTGTGTACAGAGCAGATCAAGCGTGTCCAAAAATGCCGCCCATTTATGACTGCCGGTGACCCGTTCGAATTTTGCCGGCGGTGCCTTGTAATCCAGTGCTATAAAATCGATCAGTCCTGCATCCAACGCCATCCGGACCCTATCAGGCCGCAATCCATTGGTGTCCAGCTTGATCGCAAACCCGAGCGATTTGATGGTGCGCATCAGATTCACAATGTCCGGATAGGACGTGGCTTCGCCCCCTGATAACACCACCCCGTCCAATAGCCCCTGTCGTTTTTTCAGGAACGTCATCACGTCCGTGATGTCTCCACGGCCTTTGCCTTTCACAATAGGGGGGTTATGGCAGTAAGGACACCGCATCGTGCATCCCGAAAACCATATAATGCACGCTGTCTTTCCGGGAAAATCCAACATGGTAAACGGAGTGACCGCATAAATGGGAAGAACAGCCTGCAAGAGGGCAGGCAGTTCCGCTGTGTTTCCGTGCTGAGTCTGTTCCAGCCTCATCTTTTACATCCCCGTGAAGAGATTTCCTGTATCCATCCAGTTTTCGGTGAAATGTTTGCGATCCCGGTGTTCGCCTTGCTTGCCTTTATTAAAGCTGTCAACGGGACGGAAATAGCCCATCACACGTGTCCAGACTTTTGTCGTTTGTTGGCAATGCGGACAGGTAGGTTGCTCGCCATTGAGATACCCATGCGTATCACATACCGAAAAAACAGGCGTGACGGTAATATACGGCATCTGATACGTGCTGATGACTTTTTGCACAAAGCGTTTGCAGGCATCCGCACTCGAGAGTTTCTCATTCATATACAGATGGAGCACTGTCCCGCCGGTATACTTGCATTGCAATCTGTTTTGCAGCTCCAACGCTTCGAACGGATCATCCGTATATCCCACGGGGATTTGCGAAGAATTTGTGTAATAGATATTCTCGCCTTGCCCTGCCTGTATCATATCGGGAAAGCGTTTTTTGTCCTCTTTCGCAAAGCGGTAGGTTGTCCCTTCCGCCGGAGTAGCTTCCAGATTATACAGATTTCCTGTTTCCTCCTGAAACCGGATCAACCGCGCCCGCATATGATCCAGAATATCAAGCGCCATCTGGATTCCGCATTCATCCGTAATGTCATACGCATCATCCGTGAAATTGCGCACCATTTCATTCATCCCATTGACGCCAATCGTCGAAAAATGGTTGCGGAAAAACGGCAAATAGCGGGCCGTATAGGGATAGAGTCCCCGATCATACATTTTTTGTGCGAAGGCCCGTTTTTTCTCAAGGGTTGACCGGCTGATCTCCATCAGACGATCCAGCTCGGCCATCAGCCCGTCCTGATTGCCTTTGAACCGATACCCAAGACGCGCCATATTCAACGTGACGACCCCGATGGATCCCGTCATTTCGGCCGAACCAAACAACCCGTTGCCGCGTTTCAAAAGTTCGCGCAAGTCAAGTTGCAACCGGCAACACATGGACCGTACCGCCCCCGGAGAATATGCCTCGGGATTCGGTTTCCGCTCTTTGGTAACCGGATCGACCGTGAATTGACTGCCGACAAAATTCTGGAAGTACGACGATCCCACTTTGGCCGTGTTTTCAAAAATCGCTTTGGCCACGTTGCTGTCCCAATCAAAATCTTCGGTAATGTTCACGGTGGGAATCGGGAAGGTGAAAGGCTGTCCGGTCGAGTCGCCCTCGGTCATCACTTCGTAATAGGCCACATTAATCATGTCCATTTCCGGCAGAAAATGTTTGAAGGTCATGTCCTCCAGCGTCCGAATTCCCATGTCGCGGCTTTGCGCTTTCTGTAACAGGGCGTCATTGCACACGTCTTTGAAAAGATGCCGATCGTTATATCCCGGAAACTGGTTTTGCAAATCCTCCGGAACCGTAATGTCCAATGTGATATTGGTGAACGGAGACTGCCCCCATCGTGCCGGAACATTCAGATTATATACAAACTGGCGAATCGCTTTTTTCACCTCTTTGAAATTCAACTGGTCGTAAAAGACGTAAGGTGCCAGATAGGTATCAAAGCTGGAAAAGGCCTGTGCACCCGCCCATTCGGATTGAAGAATCCCCAGAAAATTGCTCATTTGACCCAAGGCTTCGCGGAAATGGCGCGGAGGCCGCGAAGACACACGTCCCGCAACGCCATTAAATCCTTTGTTGAGAAGTTCCCGCAGCGACCATCCTGCACAATATCCTGTCAAGCAATCCAGATCATGGATATGCACGTCGCCTTGTCGATGCGCCGCCCCTTCTTCCGGACTGTAAATTTCATCCAACCAGAAATTAGCGATGACTTTGCCCGCAACATTATTGATCATTCCCGCATTGGAATATCCGGTATTGGCATTGGCGTTGATGCGCCAATCCGATCCGGAAATATACTCGCTCACCGCTTCGGAACAATCGACCTGTGTTCCACCGAACAACGTGACAATATCGTGATCGTGATCGTGATCGGGAATCGGGCCGGATGTACGGGACAAAAAATCTGGGGATAGAACTGCCATAGTGGACATATTTAAACTCCATGGGGTCGGGTGTCAGATAAGGGCGAGAAATCGCGGGGCACCACAATATTTTGTGGTGATGGGCGGAAAATACCACTATCTGTGGATATTCATTTGATTTCGGTCAAGCCCGTGTGCTCTATCCACAGTCCCAAGACCCTGTTCAGGATTTTTTATTCTTCGTTCGGTTCATAACCCGAAACAGACCCTCTCCCTCCCCGCGGGGAGAGGGAGAGCGGCGCGATTATGGCAGTTTTGCCTTTTTTATTACAAAAACCCTTATTTTGTGCTACAGTAGGGGTAACTCGGATGTGAGAATATTATAAAATTTACCGACGGTCCGGGGAAAATAAGGCGGTAGAAGGGGATTTTTCAGATTCACTCCTCCCATGTGTGTGTTTTGGTGTAATGATTTTTGGCGTTTTGGTGAACTGTGCGGGTTTCTGCGGGTAGTGCTCTAGGATATGCGGTAATGCCGGGGATATTCCCCCGTCTGGCAGGAATCCTTTTCGGTGGATTCGGCTCGGTGACCTATCTCATCGCGATCATCTGCTTTATGGTCGGGCTGTTGCCGAAAAATCATCCCTGCTTTTCCAAAAAGAATCGTGAAAATTACGGATTAACCAGGATTCTGGCCGCCGCCGCCGATCATGTAAAGTTTGAATGGAAGCATATCGATCAGATCGTTATTTTCGGGGTCATCCTGTGTGGCACCGTGATGATGACGTTATATATTGCCGGATTAGTCCTGTATCTGGTTTTGACTCCGGCCCATGCGCTGGGTTTCTCTTTGTCGGGACTGTTCCAGACGCATGACCCCACTTATGACATCGCTTTTATGATGATGGACAAGGTGTTTGGTATACCGGATATGTATAATTCCATCGTGTCGCAAAGCGGGAATTTCCCCAATCCGTTCCAGATGGGGCTGCATGAGCTGTTCCGTTTTTACAGCATGGGGATTTTCTTTATTGCGTTGGCGATTTTCCTGTACCACGTGGTCGAGTTTGTGTTTGACGTCACCCAGACCGGTAAAGTCGCCGAGCATTTGTCGGATGAGTCGGATGGAGAACGAGGATTTACGTGGCTTCCTATCCGGTTTGTGGTGTGTTTTGGTCTTTTGTTGCCATTTGGTCAAGGGTTGAATTCGGCCCAGTGGATGACGTTGTATATCGCCAAATTCGGGTCAAATCTGGCGACCAATGCGTGGATCCAGTATAACGTGCAAACGGGCGATAATCCGTCCGGTGAAGGAAATATCAATCTGGTCAGTCGCCCATCCCCCATGGATCATTCCGATCTGATGAAGGCATTGTTGATGGTCAGATCCTGTGCCATCATGAACAATCTGGCCAATAATTTTTCGTTGGGAGGAAAAAGCGTTAAAGGGTATGTGGTTATCGGATCCAATAATCGCCCCTTGTTTAATGATCCGAACGGAAGCCAGCTCGGTTTCTTTGATGATCCATTGAATGGCGGGGTGTATAATGCTTCCCCGATGGCAATTTCCCAAGGGATCTCCGGCGATAGTTTTATCGATATTCTGGATTATTCCAAATACAGCGATATCCGCATTGTGGTCGGCGAATATGTGCCTAGTGATCCACAGCGTTATTCCCAATATCCCGGTGGGGTGTTGCCTGTATGCGGTGAATTAACCATTCCGGTTACCAGCCGCACCGGCGAAGGATTGTTCGCCGCCGAAGGGTATTTATTGGCCGTGATGAATATCCTGTTCGACGTTAATCGTCCCGGCGTCGGGCGAACGGATGAAGAGCGTGCGGTATCAGCGGCGTTGACACGGGAATATACACGGTCATCGAGTTTGTTAAAGGATTGGCAGACCCGCACGTTTGGCGATAAAACACCGGATGTCGTTCTGGATACCTATATCTGCGGAGATAAAGAGATCCTCGGGGATTGTAAGGATCCTGTCCCGTCGTCCTATTGGAAAGCCATGATGAAAGAATATTACAGTCATGCGTTTTCTGTGCCAACCTATGCCGCGTATGATTTTCTGGCCGGAACAGATACCGCGTCGTCCGTGGCGTATTATTCTCCGGTATCGTCCACCAGTTTCCGTGGAGTCGGGGCCGATAATCCCTTGATGATTTCCACGGGGATTCTGAAATATGGGTGGGGCGGGGCCGGTATCTGGTACAACAAAATTTCCGAACGAAACGGCGCGTTGTATTCGGCCGTGACCTCTGTCCCCGTGGTCGGCAAATTGCCCTTGGTCATGGAGGGAATCAAAGAGGGACATAAGGCCACCGATTACAAAGTGACCGGCGGATTTTGTGAATCGTTTAATCCGCAAAAAGGGGGAAAGACATCCAGTTATCTGGTCGGTGAGAAAAACCAGTTTATGACAGAAGAGGCCGGAGCTCTTTACAATTTGTGTGACCAGCTTTTCGGCAGTGAAGTGATTGCCACGGAAGGGGGCGCGTTTTCCGCCAAGACAACAAACCCGATTCTGGCCGCAATCCAGTCCTTCTTTTCCGAGTTTCGCTTATTCGATGTCGAGCAAAACCGTGAAGTGACCCCGATGGCGCAGTTATCATCGATCGGGAAGCTTTTGATCGACAAGGCGATTATTATGGTCGCGGGATCGGCCGGTGCATATCTGGCAGGCGGGATGGCCCATATGAGCGATTCCGCGCAGGCCGAAGCCTTGGGCAAATCTATTGGATTGATCGGCGATTCCATCGCGTCTTTTGCCATGTTGGGATTGGTGTCCGGATTTATCCTGTATTACATGTTGCCGTTGATGCCGTTTGTGTATTTCTTCTTTGCGGTTGGACGCTGGATCAAAGTGGTGTTCGAAGCCTTGGTCGGTGTGCCGTTATGGGCGTTGGCCCATATGCGCGTGGGTGGGCCCGGATTGCCGGGGAGTGCTGCATCCGGCGGATATTTCCTGTTGTTGGAAATCTTTATTCGTCCGATTGTGACCGTATTTTCTCTGGCCATATCCTTTGCTTTGTTCTCTGGATTGACCGTCGGGCTGAACAGTGTCTTTTCGTTGGTGACCCAGAATATGTTCGGGGCAGCGCCTGTCGGATTATCGGCTTTATCCGGATTGGGGGGCATGACCGTCGATTTGACACGTGGCATTGTCGACCAGTTCTTTTTCTCGATCCTGTATATTGTTCTGGTCTATATGATAGGAACCGGCTGTTTCAAACTGATTGACCTTGTGCCCGATGGCATTATGCGGTGGTCGGGGGCCGGGGTTCAGGCCATGGGGGCATCGGATATTTCGGATGACTTGATTGATAACTGGCAGTGGGAATTGCCAACCCGCTTTATCGGGATGACCGGCGAAATCAAGGATGGGATCAAGGAAATGTTTTATGAGGCTCCGAGTAAGATCGGAGAGGCGAAACGCAAAGAAGCTGCTGTTAAAGCCGCGAAAGAAAAACAGGCTGCGCCAAAAGAGAAATTTGAAAATCAACAAGGAGATGCGTCCGAATGATGCAGGGCCTACACGACAGAACCGGAATGTCCATCGCAAAATCTGTGGTGGCCTATGCCGTATTGCCTGATATCTGGTCGCGTATGGTCGGATGCATCCCGCGTTTTGGCATGATTGCCTATTTTATGGCGCTTATATTCCAGACCATCAAATTATTGCCCGAACGGCATCCGTTCTTTGATCCGGCCCGCATTGGTACCTATCGCGTGCGCGATGTTCTGGCCGCTGCCGCCAACAATCTGCACGGCGGATTTAAAAATGCCGATCATTATATTATCTTCGGCGTGTTCCTGATTGGCATGATATTGTTGGTGTTGCAATTTGCGTTTTTGGTGGCCATGTTGATCGTCCGGCCCGCAGAAGCATGGAATGTGCCTTTTTCGGGGATGTTTATCACGGATTATCCCCAAACAGATGTCGCGCATTTGATGCTGGATCGGGTTTTCGGGATTCCGGGATTTTTCCAGTCCTGTGTCGATCCTGTCATTAATGCCGCTTATCCAAAAAATTGTGCGGGCTATCTGGCCAGCCCGATGTTTCCCACCGTGTTCCAGAGGGGGATGCAAACATTATTCAATTTTTACAGCCTGGGCATGTTGGCCGTTGCCGGATTTGTGATCGTTTATTACCTGTTTGCGTTGACGCTGGAAACCGTCAATACGGGGATTCCGTTCGGAAAACGGTTCCAGTCCGTCTATAGCCCCCTTCGTTTGGTGATAGCGGTTTTGTTGATGTTGCCTTTGGCGTATGGGTATAACACCGGACAATATCTGGTGTTGCATGCGGCGAAATGGGGGTCGGCTTTGGCCACCAATGCGTGGTGGATATTTAACCAGCGTGTCGGGGATAATCCGATGGGCATGGAAAACCATCAGTTGGTCGGTGTTCCCAAAGTGCAGAATATTGAAGGCATTATCAATTTCTTTTATGTGGCCCAAACCTGTCGGGCGGCCCATGTTCTGGCGTTCGGGCAGGATATCGAACCTTATCTTGTGCGTTCCGCAACACCCGGAAAAAGTGCCGAAGCCTATTCTTTGGCAGGTGGCACCAGCTTTGATGAGGCCCGTGATTTTTATGCGGGCGGTAACGTGCAGATCGTCTTTGGCGCGCAGCGTGTCGAATATGCCGGATATCCTGCCTCGGTCAAACCTTTGTGCGGTATTATCACCATCCCGACATTGGCGCAGGATATTCAAGGAATTTCGAGCATTTATAATGTGTATTTCAAGAATATCCAGGATATCTGGAATAATCAGGATATGGATGCCTATGGCTGGCGCATGGCGTGCAACCTGAAATTCGGCGGAAAATGCGGCACATTACCATCCACCAGCATTGATTGGGATGCCAAAAATACGGATCCCGCCGGTCAGGGATTCTATCTCGCGATGCGCCAGACTCTTCAAGCCAATTTTAATGCGCAGATGCAGGCAGAGATCAACGCGGTGCGCCATACCACCAATCCGGCTTTGGCCATGGATGGGCGCATCATGTTGTCGGGTTGGGGCGGCGCAGGCATGTGGTTCGACAAAGTCGCCGGATTCAACGGTGCCTTTGTGGATGCCGTTTCCAATGTTCCTACCCCGACGAAATATCCGATGGTGATGGAGCATGTGGCCAAGAAGAAAAAAAGCTCCGAGACAAAAATTTCGCAGCGGGATCGGTTCTCTTTGACAACGGCGTCCGGTGAAAAACTGGCCGGTCTCGACAAGAAAATGGACGATGCCGGCCTTGGCGATCCTATGTTGAACCTGACAATCGCCAGTGTGTTGAATACAGTTTATCAGGCGGTGGAAGATACATCCTCCCAGTCACAAGCCAAAGCCGATGGGACAAAAAATCCGCTGAAAGACATGATTTCTGCGTTGTTCGGCCAGACAGGTTTGTTTGATTTCCGTGCGAATTCCGAAGTGTTCCCCTTGGCCAAGTTGTCGGTTCTGGGACGCGAAATTATGAACAAAACCGTTCTGATGATTGCGGCCTCCACCGTGATGTCGAGCTTGAGCGGGGTTGTGGGAACCGATCTCGGGCCTTTGGATGATATTATGGCGCATGTCGGGCCCGGGGTAAAATCCTTTGCGGTGATTGGCATTACGGTCGGGGTTTTGTTGTATTATGTTGTGCCGATGATGCCGTTTATTTATTTCTTCTTTGCGGTTGGACGTTGGGTGAAATCTATATTCGAAGCCATGGTGGCGATTCCGTTATGGGCTTTGGCCCATATGCGGTTGGGAGGCGACGGGATTCCCGGGCCTGCCGCCGGACAGGGGTATTTCCTGATCCTCGAGATTTTCTTGCGCCCGATTTTAACCCTGTTCGGGTTGTTGGCCAGCGTCGCCTGTTTTATGGCGATTTCGGCCGGATTGGATTCGGTCTTTAACCTGGCCGTTCTGAATGCGGGCGGATTTGACATGACGACCTTGTCGTCTCCGGATTCTGTCGGGCTGATGGACGCCGTGCGGGACGGGGTGGATGCCCTGTTCTACACCGTCTTATATGCCATTCTGGTGTATATGATTGCGACCAGCAGCTTTAAACTGATCGATTTATTCCCGAATGCCATTATGCGGTGGGGCGGGACCAATACCGCCGGATTTAACGATTCCACCGATCCGATCGGGCAGTTGGAATACAATCTCGTCTATCGTGTCGATACAACCGCGCGGGAAATTACCAAAGCTGGCTCGACCTTTGATGATGTTCGTAGGTTGCGGGAAAAAGGTTAATCAATGGCCCCAAAAGAGCCAAGTGATTAACGAAGTGTAAAGAGAATTGAAGTAGTATAAAATCGGTGTTGTGTGTTGAGGTGATATAAATGGCGTTATCCGGTAGTCGTAGTTCGAAGGTTATCCAGTATTTTCTGCTGCCGCAGATCCTTCCGCGCTTTGCCAGTTTGATCTTTGGCGGGTTTGCCTACTTGGCCTTCTTTATGGCGCAGGTATTCCGGGGCGTGCGGCTTTTGCCCGAGGGGCATCCGTGCCTGAATCCGGCCCAGATCGGACATTTTTCCATTCCGCAGGTGGTGGCGGCCGCGGGCAAGCGCCTTGTCTATAAAAAAGAACATATCGATCAGATTATTATCTTTTATGTCATTCTGATGGGGATGGTGTTGTTGGGGGTGCAGATTCTGTTCCTGTTGATGGGAATTTTTGCACCACAGGCAATGGCTCTGTCTTTGAGTTCCTATTTCGGGAATGCCCATTTGGCAGGATGGGGAAGGGATCCCTATCAGGATCTGGCCTTTATCATGCTGGATCGTGTGTTCGGGGTTCCGGGGATTTTTGATTCCTGCGTCAGTAAGGCGGTTCCGTGCTATATGGCGGCTCCGGACGATACGTGGGCTACAGCCACAACGATATACAAGCCGAACGATTTTCCGTGGCCGTTCCACAAGGCCATGCATGCCATGTTTGCGTTTTACAGTACCGGATTGTTGATTATTGGGATGATGATCCTGTTATATATGGTGGTCGTCATTGTGGCGGAAACGGCACAAACCGGCGTGCCATTCGGGAAACGGTTTAACAAGGTGTGGGCACCGATCCGTTTGGTTGTCGCGCTGGGGTTGTTGATTCCCGTGACCTATGGTTTGAATACAGCCCAGTATATTGTCCTTTATGCGGCGAAGCTGGGATCCAATTTTGCGACCAACGGGTGGTTGCAGTTCAATGCCCAATTGGAAAATGGCATGATGGTGTCCGAAGACGTGGTGGCGGTTCCGAAAACACCGAATCCGGCGCCGTTGTTGCAATTTATGATGTTGGCCCATGCGTGTAAAGCTTTGAACGAAGGGTATATGACCCAGATGGACAATCCGAATTGGCAAGCGGCGGATTCTAAAAATTGTTCTCTGTCCGAAGCCGATCAGAAAAATAATGCGGTGATCAATGCGTATCTGGTCAAATCCACCTCTGATACATCGAGTGATGCGGTTCCTTTGGAAAGTACGGATTATTCCTCTGCGCGTGATTTCTTTAACAATGGGGATATGACGATCCGCTTTGGGGATCGCGGATGTACGGCGCAGCATAACAAAAAAAGCGGCCATACGATTCCGACCTGTGGCGAATTGGTGTTGTCGACACCCGTTCAGGAATCGGCGACCAATTCCGGAGCCTATATTATCCAGGAAGGCTATTACGAGTTGATCCGCTATATGTGGGGCGAGTACCAGTCCGGTGGAACAACGAATATCTGGTCGCATTACGGATTCTGTAACGGGGATATCGGCGGGGACAAAGTTCTGGGCTATCCAACGTCCCGTTATCCGGACATGATGTCGGGATCTGGGGATATTGCTCTTCGTATGGCCGCTTTGTCCGAGGTTCAGAAATTATGTCCCGATAAACCTGTCAGCAATGATCCCTCTATTGAAACAAATACCGGGTTGATGCTGCCTCTGACCAATGATTGGTTGGCGGGAACCTTGCAGAATTACATGTATGGCATGAATGATGCGGATGCACCGGATCCGGTGTCGGCATCGCCGTATTACTCTCCTTCGGGAACGGCGGCTGCCATCATGACCAATATTGTGCGGGCCGGGGTTAAGGCCGAGCGCGCTGCGGTGGCCGATGGCAAATACAAAATGCCCATCGATCTGATGGATCGCGGATGGGCGGGGGCCGGATTGTGGTATAACCGTATTGCTCAGGCCAATGGTGCAATCACAGGTGCAGCCCAAGAGGTGCCCAAGGTTGTCCGTTTGCCCGATGTCATGGAAGTCGTTGTGGCCTCCAAGATGAAAGATGCGAAAAACATTTCTCCGGCCAATTTGTTTATGCCGGTTCGTGGCGAAGATTCGAGCCTGCAGTTGAAAAAACCCGGGGAATACCAATCGGCCGTCACGTTGCAAAAAATATACGCGCTGTGGTCGGGGGTTGCTGCCGAAGGCAAGCCTGCCACCGGAAATGCGATTGCGGATTTCGTCAATATGATTTTCGGAACGCAGGGCTTGTTTGATTTGCGGGATCCGGGGAACCAGAATGTGCATCCGTTGGCGTTGATGTCGTCGATGGGGAAAAGTCTGGTCGAGGCCTCGATCCGTAACCTCGGGATTGCGGCGGCTGGAAACCTCGGCGGCGGATTGCTGAATCAGGCGTCAACGGAAGGCGGGGCTGCGGCCAGTGCGTTGACGGGGATCTTGTTTACCATTGTGATGATGGTGATGGGGGCCGGCATTATCCTGTATTATGTTCTGCCGTTTATGCCGTTCGTGTATTTCTTCTTTGCTGTCGGAAGCTGGATCAAGGAGATTTTCGAAGCCATGGTCGGTGTGCCGTTATGGGCGTTGGCGCATATCCGGATTGACGGAGATGGTCTGCCGGGTGAGGCCGCACGCAGTGGGTATTTCATGATCTTTGAAATCTTCTTGCGTCCGATCATGATCCTGTTCGGGCTGATCGCCGCGGTAAGCACTTTTGCCTCCATGGCCTCGGTTCTGAATGCGATTTTCGACATTGCTGTGGTGAACGCGAATGGAACCAACTTTTCCAATATGGGGACGGTATCCTTGACCGAATTTGCACGCGGTCCTGTGGATCAGCTCTTCTATACCGTGATGTATGCCGTGTTGATGTATATCATTGCCATGTCATCCTTTAAGATGATTGACCTGATCCCGAACCAGATCTTGCGGTGGTTGGGTGTGAGCGTAAACGCCTTTGCCGGTCAAACCGGTGACTCGGCTGCGGGCCTTATGCAGAACGTTCAACAACAAGGTTTGGGCAAAGTATCGCAGGCTATTGGCGGGATCAAAGAAGGGACCGCCGGTGTTGGTGGGGCGGTGTCGGCCATTGCAAAAGGGGATAAATAACTTTTTTGCCGGAAGGCCGGAAGGCGGCATATCCCGCGTTTTTCTTCGTTCCCCCCGACCTATACAGGGGGGATGCGGGGAAGGCGAAAAAACGGGGTTGTCATTCGTACCGGATGACATATGTTGTTTTCCATCAACCTTTATTCATCTTCCACAAGAAAGTTGCATTTATGAAAACAAAGCTCTATTCGGTCGCCGTGGCCGCTCTTTTTACCGGTTTATCCATCGCAGGCGTCACATCATCTGCGAATGCGGCGGAAACCTACAAACTGGATCCCAATCATACCGCC
>CAZMZK010000018.1:14851-17717 GCA_964570705.1 uncultured Micavibrio sp. | reverse complement strand
GCGTTACTTGCGATCCGAAATCGAGGATCAAAATACGGTCATGAGCGGGAAGTGTGTCTGTCATCATCTGTCCTTTATGCGAAATGGTCGGGCTTTTTAAGTCTTTTAAGGATATCCGACGGACAAATCAAAGGTTTTTTGGATCCTGCATATGATCTTTATCGACAGGATGCAGAACAATCGCAGGAAAAATATGCGAGGCCCCACAGATAAACAGAGACCGCGTAGGCAGAAAGACATGCGGGCCTCTTGGGGTACACTTGTGGTTCAAAAACAGGCAAGGAAGGGTGTAAAAGATCAGGAACAGGCTCTAAGCGTTTGTATCCAACGTCTGTGCTGTTTGACCAACGGAATCCCCGCCATTCCCCCCTGGGGAGGCAGTGGCTTCACGGGCTTGCTTCACAACAGCAGGCTCGCTCTGTTGCTTCAACGCCTGACGGGCGGCTTTAAATTCCACGCTTGATTTTGCAATATCAGCACTTCGCAACGCGGCAGCCTCTGCATCGCTGCCTCCAGACTGCATCTGGGTCTGAGCCGCAACTTGTTCCCGCACTTGGGCTGCCTTCCGATAGGCCCGAATTTGAGCCTCACTCGGGAATTGCTGGAGAGTTTCCCCCGTTGCCGAGTCGCGCACTACAAAGATAGGCTTGCTATTGCCGCCGTTGTAATCAACGTGAGGACTCAGATAAGGTGCCGTAATGGCTGCAGATTGGATTTTTGTGGGATTGGCAGATAAGGTTTGAGTCGTAGATGTCTGCTCCGCAACACTGCGAAGAAGTTGAGAATTTGATGCTACAGCATTAATCGCTTCAATCATTTTCTTTACCCCACTCATGCCGCGTAAGAATTTCCTTTTCTCTACACGACTCCTTATTATCATCATACCGATTCTTTGTTTCTACGTCAAGTATAAAAATAAAACATTATGTAATGTAAAGGAAATTAATGACATGCTCCACATCTTTTTACATGTTTTTTTCGTGCCGTAATTTGTCCCAATAGGCCAAGCGTTTGTTAATCTCACGTTCAAAGCCGCGATCCGGCGGGGTATAGAAGTCGGTGCGCGGCATGGCATCGGGGAAGTAATTTTGCCCGGAAAACGCATTTTCCTGATCATGGTCATACTGATACCCTGCGCCATACCCTTCGGCTTTCATCAATTTGGTCGGGGCATTCAGGATATGTTTCGGGGGCATCATCGACCCATATGTTTGGGCTGCCGCCCGCGCCGCCTTATAGGCCACATAATTCGCATTCGATTTTGGCGCAGTGGCCAGATAAATGAGGGCTTGAGACAGTGCCAACTCGCCCTCCGGCGATCCCAATCGTTCGTAAATATCGGCGGCGGTTACGCAATGCACCTGTGCCATGGGATCGGCCAATCCGATATCTTCGACCGCCATGCGGATCATGCGCCGTGCGATATAGCGTGGGTCTTCCCCTCCGTCCAGCATGCGTGCAAACCAATACAAGGCCGCATTCACATCTGACCCGCGCACCGATTTGTGCAGGGCGGATATCAAATTATAATGTGCATCATCGCCTTTATCATAAAGGGGGGCGCGTTTTTGTACCAACGCACATAATCCGGCGGAATCCAGTATTTTTCCCTCTGGTACTTGCAGATAGAGCTGTTCGATCAATGTCAGAAAATAACGCCCATCTCCGTCGGCTAAAGCTTTCAACGTGTCTTTGGCGGCGTCATCCACAGGTAATTCTTTACCGAAATGTTGCGCGGCACGGGCTAATAACAGTCCCAGTGCGGCATCATCGAGCCGTTTTAAAACCAGAACCTGACACCGCGATAACAACGCCGCGTTTAATTCAAAAGACGGGTTCTCGGTGGTGGCTCCCACCAATACAATCGTGCCGTCTTCGACGACCGGTAAGAACGCATCTTGCTGCGCTTTGTTAAACCGGTGGATTTCGTCCACGAATAAGAGGGTTCCCTGACCTTGTGATCTACGGAAACGCGCCGTTTCGAATACTTTCTTCAGATCGGCGATGCCCGAGAAAATCGCGGAAATTTGTGCGAAATGCAAATCGGTATGCTGCGCCAGAAGCCGTGCAATAGTTGTTTTTCCGCATCCTGGGGGCCCCCAGAAAATCAACGAGGCCATCCGGCCGCTGTCAATCATCCGTTTCAGAGGGGATTGTGCGGCCAACACATGATCTTGCCCCACCACATCGTCTATTCTTTGTGGGCGCAGGGTATCGGCCAAAGGCCGCGTCCCATCGGCAGCAGGCAAAGAGGCCGAAGGGGAAGACGGGGAGGTATTCTGGAATAAATCGGACATATCCGGACTTTAATCGGTTGCAAGCGCTTTGGCGACAATTTTTTATTGGAAAAAGAAACGCAATAGGGGTAATTTCTGAAAGGCATACGATAACGATGCCACATTCTTTCTTTCTTTATTCATATAGGCTTATCACTATGACAGATGACAATATTGCAAGTTCCCAAACCTCCATTGAAAACGCGAATAAAAGTCGTGTTGATTTCTCTGGTCATGGAAATGCCAAAGGAGCAGCAGGATATATTGATCCCAATGATCAAAGTTTGAATGTTGATTTTCTGGGGCGGCGGGGTGATAGCCTGTCTGTGTCACCGCCTGCGGATGGGTTTGATGATATCCGCATTGCGGCCGCATGGGACAACCAGATGGTGGCCGACACATCCTTTTTGGGGAAATTGCTCAAAAAAACCAAGCTTGCCGATATCGATCTGGATCTGGGAATTTTGTACGAATTGAATGATGGCACCAAAGGCGCGATCCAAGCGTTCGGGGAAACAATGGGAAGTTATCATTTCCCGCCTTATATCTCTTTATCCGGTGATGAACGTTCGGGAAATACCGAGGGCGAT
>CAZMZK010000018.1:0-14751 GCA_964570705.1 uncultured Micavibrio sp. | reverse complement strand
CCCGCCTTATATCTCTTTATCCGGTGATGAACGTTCGGGAAATACCGAGGGCGATGACGAATATATCCATTTAAATGGAAAACATTGGCCGAAATTCAAACGGATATTGATTTATGTCTATATTTATCGGGGGGCTGTGGATTGGGCTCAAGTGAAGCCGCAGATCCATGTGCGCATTCCCGGAGAAAAGCAAATGGTGGTTACCTTGTCCAGCCATCATAAAGATCTGGGTTTGTGTGCGATTGCCGGAATTGAAAACGTGCGGAACGGAATGAAAATTACCAACCACACGGAATACTTCCCCGGCCATGCCGAAATGGATAGGGCGTTTGGATTTGGTATCGAATGGGTTGGTGGAGAAAAACGTTAATTCTGCCTCCTAAACCCTTCCTTAAGAAGTTTTGAATACAACAGTATGGTCAGGAATCTTTTGGGACCTGTGTAAAGACAATTCAAGGAACACATAATTATGTCGGATAAAGTAACGGATGATATCGGGGGCGTAAATGTCGTTTTGACTGCGCAGAATGCGGTAAACCCAAAAGCTGCCGGAAATGCGTTCCAATTAAAGCGCAATGAACGCGCAAATTTAACACGCCTTGATCCAACTCTCCGCAAATTGATGATCGGGATCGGGTGGGATGTCGTCGGTTTTGATGCCGATGCGCCGGATCTGGATGTCAGTATTTTCCTGGTGGATAAAAACGAGAAGACCCGCGTGGATGAAGATTTTGTTTTCTACAACAACCTCAAAACTCCTGATGGAGCTGTCGAGCATATGGGCGACAACCGTACCGGAGCGGGTGAAGGGGATGATGAAAACATCCGGATTGATCTGGAACAGATCCCGTTTGACGTATTTCGTGTGTTCTTTGTGATTTCCATTTATGAAGCAGATTTGAAAAAACAATCCTTTGCCTCTGTGCGCAACACCTTCTTGCGTATTATGAACGAAGAAACCGGTATTGAATTAATGCGGTTTCATCTGGATCAGGAATTTGTGGATGCCCCGAAAGCCACCGCCGTTAATGTCGGCTTTTTAGAGCGTTCCGGCCCCAACTGGTTCTTTGAAGGGCTTGGTGCCATGACCGAGGGCGGTTTGAAGGACATTGCGACCCAGTACGGAATTATTGTCGCGCATTAATAATATACCCGTGTCAGGGATAGGCCCGAGGCCGGAGCCGTAATTCCGCCCTGCCGTCTGTCTTTGGCCAAAAGAGCTGTTCTGACACGCTCGGGACTCCATTTGCCTAGTCCCACTTGCACCAAGGTTCCGACCATATTGCGGACTTGGTGGTGCAAAAATGACCGCGCTTCGACATAAAAGCGGATTTCGCGCCCGAATGCTTCGGCTGCGTCTATATTTTCTCCCAGCGGAATATCATGGATATCCAGACGGTCTAGTGTCCGGAGTGGCGATTTTGCCTGACATTCGCTGGCGCGGAAGGTGGTAAAATCATGATGCCCCAATAAATGGGATGCTCCTTCGCGCATGGCCGCCACATCCAGATCACGGCGCAGCCACCACACGCAATCCGCATCAAACGCCGGAGGAGCCACGCGACACAGGACACGGTAGGTATATAATTTATGGGTGGCCCCGTAACGCGCATGAAAACTCTCGGGCACCGGATCAGCCCAGAGAATAGCCACTGATTGTGTGGCCAGATTGGCGTTGATGGCTTTGGTCAGGCTATAGCCATCCAATGGACGGTCGCCGTAATCCAGATCAAAATGCGCCACTTGGCCATGGGCATGAACACCGGCATCGGTGCGTCCCGCCACATGCAACCGGCACTCTTGACCACAAAACCGTGCAATCGCGTCTTCGATGTCTTGCTGGATCGAGGGAATCCCGTCTTCCTGTCGTTGCCAGCCGGCAAAGTCCGTCCCGCGATATTCGATGGTCAGTTTCCAGCGTTGTTGCGCCATTTTTATACCCCTAATATATGGCCGATAGCCAGTTTCTTGCCATTCAGAGCAGCAGCAACGTCCATGGGTTTACCGTTTTCCGGTTGCATACACGTGATCCGATAGACGGATCCCTGACCACAACACATATCTCCTTGGGCCGATAACACCGTGCCGGTACGGGCCGTAGATGTCTCTGTGCGGGGCTCGCCCGAGAGAATCTTGATGCGTTTCCCGTCCATCCCATAGGTAAAGCATCCGGGCCATGGCGTAAAAGCACGGATTTTCAGGTCAATCTCTGTGGCGGATTTTGTCCAGTCAATCTGCCCCTCTTCTTTTTTTAACATCGGGGCATAGCATGAAAGCGCGTCGTCTTGAATCTCGGGGTGAAGGGAAACGCCTTTCCCAATATCCTCCAGAACATCTTCGATCATGGCTGATCCCAAGGCGGATAATTCATCATGCAGGGATTGTGCGGTGGTGGTCGGGCGGATGGCGACGACCCGTTTCCGCAGCATGGCCCCCGTGTCCAGCCCTTCATCCATTTGCATAATGGTGATGCCGCTTTCGGTATCGCCGGCTTCGATCGCCCGTTGAATGGGGGCTGCTCCGCGCCACCGCGGCAAAAGCGATGCGTGAATATTCAGACATCCATAGCGAGGAGCTTCGAGCACGGCTTTGGGAAGAATTAATCCATAGGCTGCGACGACCGCCACATCGGCATTTAAGGCCACAAACGCCGCAACAGCAGCGGGATCTTTTTTCAGGCTTTTGGGGGTATAGACCGGAATCCGGTGTTCATCCGCGACGATCTGGACGGGAGATGGGCGCATAGCCTGCCCACGTCCGGCCGGACGCGGAGGTTGGGTATAAACGGCCATCACATCCATGGCGGGATTGGCGATTAAATTGCGCAAAGCCGCCACAGAAAAATCAGGGGTGCCCATAAAAACAATACGTAAGGTCATGCTTATCCTGTTTTTATTATTTAGCGTGCCAGAAGCACATAATAATAATTATATGTCGAATCTGCCGCACAATACACACAAGCCTGTAATGATGGCAAGCGTGAGAAGCTGGTCGCGTCCATTTCGTTCGGGCTGATATCATTAAAACTGCCCGTGAATCGTTGGGAGGAGGCTCCGGCAACGCAATCCGGTGTTGTGCCCGTCGTGGAGTCGGTCGGCTGGGTTCCGCTCGAAAATCCCAATTGGCGGTCGATGATGTCGCAAAATTCCTGGGTCACATGTGGTAAAACCGCCACCAATTCGGCCCGATCGGATCCGACTTGGGGGATGCGTGTTGTGGCAAAGAATTCCCAAGGGCTTCCATCGTTGATCCCGTCGGGCGGGGTTTGGTACGTGATTTTTCCACCCGTTTTTCCGAAAACCTGATGGGTAGGATCGATGGTGATTGTTCCATAATCCAATGGGGCGTCCGGATGGGCAAACCGGATATCGGCTTCACTCAACCCCGAAGAGAGCAAATCGGCAACAGCAGAGGCCATTTCCTGACCATAGCGCTGGATATTTCCAGCTTTGAGGATCATATCTTCGCGGTCAATATTTCCTGTCCCCGTCCCCACATTGCGCAAGGCCACGGTCAGCATTCCCAACAAAACAATCCCGAGAAGGATATACAGCAGGATGCTTCCGTTCTGGCGACCCGTTTGCAGGATGTGTGTGGCGCTGGGTGTGGTTGTTTTGCTCATGGGCCGTTTATATGTTCCTGAATTGGCTCTTTAATTTGTTCCGGGGGAGATCGGCAAACATTGATCCAGATATCGGCACGCCTGCAGGGCTTGTTCTTTGGTATATCCGCCAATCCGCGCGCGGAACATCCATGTGGACGACGATGTTTTCAGTGGGACAACCAACGGGGTGCCTTTATTCAAGGGCGTCGGTAGTTTCTGGACCGCTTGATACAGTGCCTGATCTGTTCCTGTCCGATCTTGATACGCGCCGATCTGGACAGACCATCCGGGAGTGGGGGACGGCAGCGCCACCGCAGCAGTCGGAGCCGGAGGCGATGCAGAAGCAACAGGCTCTGCAGTGGGCGGCGGCGCGATAAGTGTTGTAGGTATGACAGGGCCGCTGCTTGCAACTGTTTGGGAATTTTGCACCTGTAACGTTGTCATTTTTGTATCTTTTTTTGTATTTGCTTTCACCGTGTCTGTCTTCTGGGCTTTGTTCATGACCGGAGCGACTGCTTTTGAAGGCGGGGCTGGTAAAGTAATCACTGAAGCCGAACGTATTTGCTGCGGCTGCCGGAGGGCCTGAACAAACCCTTGATCCAGAAGTTCCGCCATTTTGGCATTCCGTGCATTGGCGGATTTGCCGCCAAAAATAACCCCGATCAAACGTGTATTTCCGCGTTTGGCCGAGGCTACCAGATTAAAACCGGATTGGGATACATAACCCGTCTTCATCCCGTCCATTCCCTGATAGGATTTCATCAAATGGTTATGATTCTGGTTTACTTTACCATTAAAGTAAAATTCACGTAGAGCAAAAAACCCGTAGTAATGCGGATAGGTATGTTGGATATAGAGGGCCAATCTGGCCATATCGCGTGCCGAAGACACTTGCCGAACCTGAAACAGGCCCGATGCATTTTCAAAATGGGTTTGTGACATTCCGATGGCCCGCGCTTTCAGATTCATCATCTGGGCAAAGCGGCTTTCCGATCCGCCCAATTTTTCACCAAGAGCCACCGCCACATCATTGGCAGATTTTGTGACCAAAGCTTTGATCGCATTTTCAACGCTCAGACCCTGGCCCGCGCGCAAGCCGATCTTGCTGGGCGGCATGCCCGTGGCATACGCCGACATCGGGATGTTGGTTTGTAAAGTGATTGTTTTCGAATCCAGTGCCTCGAAGGTCATCAGCAAGGTCATCAATTTGGTGAGCGAAGCTGGATAAAGGGCTCGATCTGCGTCTTCCTGAGATAAAACTCGGCCCGATGTCGCATCAATGACGATATGTGCATACGGGGGTGTGTAGCCTTTTGCGGTTGTCTGGGGGGCGGATTTTTTATGTTTTGTTTTTGCCGCGGCATATCCGCTGGATAGCGTGAGCGCTCCACAAAAAAACAACATCATCACCAACGCGGATATAAGGCGTCTGGCAGACAGAAAGGACTGGAAATATGTCATATAAGGCAAGAACATGCACAAAAACTCAAGAAAGAAAAAACAGAAGGAATACAGATAGTTGGATACAGTTGAACGCACGAGGATCCACAAAGAGCGTGAGTAATGTCCAAGTCTAGTCAACTTCGATAAATCTGTCTACATCCTTCTCGTTTTGTGCGCTGCAAAAAAATATTGACAGGGGTCAGCGGTGAACTATAATGGTAGTTGTGCGTTGCAAAACTATCTGTGAATTGTTTTAACGAATTCTATTGAAAAATTTGTGGCAATGCAAAAAGCGTGATACGCTCGCATCTCTCTTGATATGTGAGAGATGATTCGGGTTTATTGCGCCCCGTCGAGGGGCCACATATACGTTATCAAGTAGTTGTTTAAGTGTTCGTTTTAAGTGTTCATGGAGTATAAGAATGGCAACCAAAGCAGTAAAAAAGAAATCGCCGACAAAAGCTGCCCCAGAAGTCGTAAACAAGTCTTCTGACAGTTCGAAATCGGCTTCGGTTATCCCGTTTGCCCCTTTGGCGGGGATGACCAACCCAAATCTGTGTAATTTTAACCAGCCTATGCCCTCTCTGTTTGATGGGGCTTATGAAACAATGGAGACATGTATGGCAAACTACAAAAATCAACAAGAAGATCTGACAAATTCGGTAACGGCGTCCTTGTCGACTCTGGCAAACCGGACCAAAGAAATTATCGAGACCTTGACCTCGGTTACCCAAGAGTCCAGCCAACGCAATGCCGAAGCAATCAAAGCGTTGATGGCCAGCCGCACTCTGAACGAGTATGCCGAAGCCCAGAACAAACTGGCGCAGCAAAATTTTGACGATGCGATGTCCACTATGACCAAATTGTCGGAAATGACCATTAAATTATACAGCGAAGCGTTCGAGCCAGTGAATGCACAAATGACCAAGGCGATGTCCTCTGTCATGAAAAAGAACGCTGCTTAAATGATTCCTGATCCGGATATCCGGATGTTTACAGGCCCCGATTCGCGAGAATCGGGGTTTATCTTTGGCCCGAGATTGCATCTCGCGCCTGTTTTTGCTACCGTCTTTATGTGATGTGCATGCATGTGGCGCTGCAAAATGGCCCCAACAAAATCACGGAAAGGATGTTTGCGTTGATGGCCTCCTCCCCCGAATTCCCGTCTGGTGTTGATTCCGTACGCCCCGCTATGTTGCGCCGTGCCGAAAAAATCTACACAAAAATGGGGATTCGCCGTGATGAAAGTGAAGATCTGGGCCGCAAGAAAAAAGACGGATCCACAGAAACTTCGGTTCTGTGGGAGGATATGACCGAAGTATCCTTGGTGGCATTACGCAGCTTTCTGGAAGATTTATTGGGAATTGACCATTCGGTGCCAATAACACCGCCCACAATCTTGTCGCCCAATGTACAACCACCGCCGTCCCCCCCTGCATCCCCATCCCATTCTCTGGCGTCGCACGCGGCCCATGCTTATGAAACAACCGGCAAAGCGGTTCACGATGAAAATGTTGCAGAAAAACGGGGGAATAATCTTATTACGACAGACGGATCTCCGTCAGATAGCTCCTCAGGGCCTTCTTTAGGAACCCCCTCACAGGCGGGATTTTCTTTGGGTGTGGATTTCGGTGAGTCCGAACGTGCAACCTTGCGTGGTTATATTCAGGACTTGACGCAGCTGGAGCAGCAAGGAGTAGAAACCCTGACATTGCAACGCAGCCTGACCTTTCTGGAAAGTATTCGTCAAGCCATTCTGGCCAAAACGTTTTAACCACGACGTGCAGGAGGGGGCCTCACAGAGTTTGGGGCGTAACGATAAATCTCGTTATTTTATGTCATATTTACGAAGTCGGGCTTGTATCCGGAGACAGGAATCTGTATTGTGGTTCCGCTTTTATATAATCTCTACTTCGGTGTTTTATGAAGGGTTCAAGTTTAAAAATGGTTCGTTCACTTTTCTCTACAATCGCTTTTGTCGCGGTAGCCCTCAGCCTTACCGGTTGCGAGACAGGCTATCCTATTAAGGTGCGTGATCCACAAGTCGTGGCGCAACCGGACAAAGTCTCGATGCTGTTGGCACAATCGGCCGATAAGGCCGCGAATGCTCTGGAAACTCTGGCAGCAGTGGAACAAAAAAGAACTCCGGAGGCTCAGGTTCCTGCCATTACCGGGGCCCCTCCCGAATTGGCCCGTGCCGTAACCCTCAACTGGGTCGGGCCTGTTGACCAGATTGTGAAACTCTTGGCTGATAAAGCCAGCTATCGTTTTGTAAGTCTTGGTTCTGCTCCCGCCACCCCTGTGGTGGTAAACATCAATGTGACTAACACGCCGATTGTCGAGGCTTTACGCTCGGTTGGCTTCCAACTCGGCGCACGCGCCGATATTTACGTGGATAGCGCCGAACGTCTGGTGGCGTTAACGTATGCCCCTGTCACGGGCAAGGGTGATGTCGCGATGGCGCCTGTCAGAGCGCATTAATCTTTTTCAAGGAGCGTCACGAATGTCCAGAAACCCTGTTCCAGAAAATGTACGGCCCGTTTGGCTATCCCCGCAGCTATCTCTGCGGTTATCCGTGAGTCTTGTGATGGCGGTTTCTGCGCTTTTCTTGACGCCCCATGCTGCTTTGGCCCAGGGTTATCCCTCATTCGGATTATTGCCCCAACAGGACCCGCAAGCTCAGGCCCAGCAGGCTCCACAAGCCAAGCTGGAAGACATTCCGGTCGATGAACTGCTCCGTCAGGAAACATTGGGGCGGTCACAAGTGGATGCGCAGGCCGAAACATCTGTGCCAAAAGCCTTAAAAGATTTGCAGGAAATTCCTAGCTCCAAATTGGACAGCGATGACAGCAAAAAGATGCCCTTCGATATCCGTCGGGAATCGATGAAAGAGGCAGCCCTTTCCTATGGTGCACGGGGTGGTCTCGCAGCCCGAAGCTATGAAATCAATAAAGAAATCAAAGGCCGTTCCAACTATCTCGACAAAGTCTATGATTTCCGGCAATTGCTGATTTCGGCTCCGTCCGGCTTTATGATCGAACCGCCGATTATTTCCGAATCCCTCAAAGCTCTGCTGATCGAGGGGGATGGGCAAAAGGCGGCTGTGGCTGATGCCATTTACCGGATCAATGAAAACGTGAAAATCGTCTCGGCCCCACGCAATTGGCGCCAATATCTGGAACGCACATGGGGCCCCGTCGAAGAACCTCCCGAAATTTTGCGTCCGAAAGATGATGCCGAACGTGCCGAATGGCGCAAAAACGTCGAAAAAGGCTGGGCCGAAGGCTACGCGCAAGCAGATGAAGTCTTTGAACAAGACCTGAACCGGTTGTTTGCCGATTTCAGCGGCATGGTGCGTTACCGCCAATTGCTGGCCCAAGGAATGGTATCTGCTCCGTTCGCCCAACAAGTTGATCGCGGGATCACGGGCGATAGAAAAGATGCCAGCATGCGTGTCGGCGACCGTGCTGTTGTGATTACCGGCGTTCCTCAACTGATCACGGAATCCCAAAGATGGCAACCCGCAAACCGATAAGCCTGACCAAAGGCGATCAATCGCTCGTCCAGACATGGCCGGACGAACCGCATCGCTTTACGGAAGATCATGTCGATCCCTTTTTGATGTGGTGCGTCCGCAAGGGCACATCGGATATTTCCATTCAAACAGACCGCCCTGTTTATACCGAAGTGCACGGGACGTTGTATCCGGCGACGTATCGCGCCCTTGATGGTGTGGATATGGCGGTGTTTCTGCACAAAATCTATGGATCGGACGCACAGGCCCGCCTGGCCTCCGGACGTGATCTGGACGTGTCCTATGAAATACGGCCTGACCGCTATTCCCGTTCCCGTTTTCGGGTGAACATTACAGCCATTCTGTCGCGCGGACGCGATGCGGCCCAAATTACGATGCGGGTCATGCCGTCCGAACCGCCACGTTTGGTGGATATGAACATTGAACAACAAATCATTGATAACTGGGCCCCACGCCAAGGAATGGTGGTGATTACAGGGCCAACGGGATCGGGGAAAACGACGCTTCTGGCGGCCGGAAACCGCATGTTGCTGGAACGTCCCTATGGCTGCGGCAAAATGCTGACCTATGAAGCCCCGATCGAATTTACCTATGACACCATTCATTCTCCGCGCTCTTTGGTTGCCCAGACTGAAGTGCATCGCCATTTACCGGATTTTGCGTCCGGTGTGCGAAATGCATTGCGCCGGAAGCCGAATATTATTCTGGTGGGCGAAGCCCGCGACCGTGAAACCATCTCGGCGGCGATTGAAGCCGCCCAAACAGGCCATGCTGTTTATACCACAACCCACACAACTGGGGTGGCATCGACCGTACGCCGGATGATCTCGGCCTTTGACAAATCGGAACGCAGCGAACGTGCATATGCCTTGATGGAAACCCTGCGCATGATTGTCACCCAGGCGCTGGTCCCGAAAAAGGGCGGGGGCCGTATCGGCGTCCGCGAATGGATGATTTTTCCGGATGAAGTCCGCGAGAAATTGTTGGACAAGGATTTTGACGAATGGACCAACGAAATCCAGCGGATGATCCCTTTCTATGGCCAAACCATGAGCAAATCGGCCTCGATCGCCTTTGAAAAAGGACTGATTGAAAAACGCTTCTATCTGCTTCTCACAGGCGGCGGAGGCGGCCATTAAGGCTCTGTTATGGGATCTTACGTCACCGCGTTAACCTTCTGGCATTGTTTTTAAGATAGGCTACCCGTATGGCAATGAATCAAATCGCAGATCTTAAGGAACAAATGAACTGGCACTGGCGCAATACCATGCGCCCGATCCGTTTTTTCGGATTTGATGTGAAGGCCGTTATTCCGTTCTGCGTTTTGTTGTTTTATGCGCGCTGGTCCTCTCTGACCTTCTGTATTCTGGCCACATTCGTTTTCTGGGCTCTTGAGAAGAAAGGCCTGACGGTCGATTCCGCTCTGCGGGCTCTGCGTGTTATCATTGTGGGGAAATTCCGTCCCGGATTGCCAAAATTCCGCCGCCGCACCCTGAAAGATTTTGGGCGTTAATCTATTTCTATGTGTAAGAATGACGTTGTAGAACCATATAGAACTGCTCTTAACAAAACCATTCGTCTTTCCTGAAGACGGATGATTCTAGAGATTTTCTAAATTGTAAGTATAGAAAAGCATTGCTATTTAGGTGATCGCTCAGGCGAAGATTCAGATCCAGCACGGCGAGCACTGAAATGGTCCTCGGCCGCTGACGCAAATCCATAAATAAAAGCCACCGCCATTCTTTCTTCGTTTGTAGGTGTGTCTCCCGTACAACGGCGGAGGACTTCATAAAGTGCTGTACCAAGAACAGAAACTACAGCGGATCTTCTCCAGTTTTCTGTAAGGAAAGCCATTGGTTTATTACTCATTTACAATCTCCTATTTGTCAGATAAAATAAATTACATAATACATAGCGTATAAGATATGATATTGCAAGAAAATTTTAGTTGCCTAGAATTTACTCTGTTTACAGAGTAGTTTGAAAAGGAATGAGTGAGTCAAAGTTAAATCAACTTCTTTCTTGAGTTTTCCGAATCTTCCTCTTAAAGTTATGCCGAATTCGGGGAACCCCCCTTTATTGGAACATTGCTTTGGAGTCACTGATGTCCGCGTCCTATTTATTGAAAAAATCATCCTCTTTTGTGTGCCTGTGCAGCGGTATTGCCATGTTGACATTGCCGTTATCTGCGGCCCATGCGGGGTTTGATTGGACTCCTCCACGCACCCAGCAAGTCCCTGACGCAACGCCGCAAGTTGCGCCACAGGCAGCACCATCGGAGTTGGCTCCTCTGACGCCAGAACCTGTGGAAGCCGGATTACCCGTTCCAGTCGGAACCGTTGATGCTCCGGAACCGATAACCCCTGCGCCGATAACTCCTGCGCCTGTAGCTCCGGCACCGGTTGCGATGCCAAGCCAAACTCCTGCCCCTTCGGCTCCTGTCGCGACAAACGCCGTCGTTCAGGGATTTGGTAAAGAAATTCCCTTGGCCCTTGCCTTGCGTGACATTGTTCCTTCGTCCTACACCTATGCGTTTGGATCAGGGGATATGGCCAGCGTAAAGATTTCCTGGCGGGGCGGCAAAGCCTGGCAAGATGTATTGGCGGCCGCTTTAGCTCCGCAAAATCTCCAAGCCTCTGTTTCGGGAAACACCGTCACCATTATCCGCGGCATGGCTGCTGTACCAGCTGCCCCGATGAAACGTCTTGCGATTGAAGATCACCCGGCGGAAACGGCGGCACCCGCAGCCCCTGCTGTGGCTCCTATCCCATTGATGGGTGACGCGTTGACATCGACAAAACAAAATGATGATGTTCCCCCCGTACCCGTCGCAACTGCCCCCACGCCAGCCCCATCATCGGCAACATTGCCCGTCATTGATTTGTCCGCAGTTAAATCATGGGAAACGCGTCCGGGCATGACCTTGCGCAGCACATTGGAATCCTGGTCGAAAACCGCCAATGTGGAATTGAGCTGGTCTACAGCGTATGATTATCCGGTCAATACGGCCTTTCACTTTAATGGGACCTTCCATCAGGCGATTGATGCTCTGATTGCGTCCTATCACACCGAAAACCCCGCTCCAAAAGGGTTCCTTTATCCAAACCTGCCAAAGGGCCCTTCGGTTTTGTTGGTGAATTAAAAAAACATCGTCCTGTTATCGGACACAAAAAAATCCCCCCGAATTGGGGGGATTCTTTTTTGGTTGCGGATTAATACCGGTATTGTTCGGATTTGAACGGGCCTTGTTGGGCTACGCCGATGTAATCGGCTTGATCTTTGGTCAAGGTGGTCAGTTTTGCCCCCAGCTTTGCCAAGTGCAAACGAGCCACTTTTTCATCCAGATGACGTGGCAAGACATAGACCTTGTTCTCATAGTTTTTATGATTTTGCCACAATTCGATCTGGGCCAACGTTTGGTTGGTAAAGGACGCCGACATCACAAAGCTCGGGTGTCCTGTCGCACATCCCAGATTCACCAAACGGCCTTCGGCCAACAGGATAATGCGTTTTCCATCCGGAAATTCCACTTCATCCACCTGAGGCTTCACATTGTGCCATTTGAAATTGCGCAAGGCCCCCACATGGATTTCGTTGTCGAAATGTCCGATATTGCACACAATCGCACGGTCTTTCATCGCCCGCATATGGTCGAGGGTGATAATATCTTTGTTACCCGTGGCGGTCACAAAAATATCGGCCTTTGCCACAACGTCTTCGATTGGCAACACATCATACCCTTCCATGACGGCCTGCAAGGCACAGATCGGGTCGATTTCAGTCACAATCACGCGTGCGCCTTGGGAACGGAGCGATTCCGCAGACCCTTTGCCCACATCCCCATATCCCGCAACCACGGCAATTTTTCCGGCAATCATAACGTCGGTACCACGGCGAATCCCGTCCACCAGACTTTCACGGCATCCGTATTTGTTGTCGAATTTCGATTTGGTTACGCTGTCATTGACGTTGATCGCAGGCACCATCAATGTTCCGTCGCGCGCCATTTCTATCAAACGGTGCACGCCTGTCGTGGTTTCTTCGGACACGCCGCGCACATCTTTCATCAGATCCGGATATTTATCATGCATAATTTTGG
This sequence comes from uncultured Micavibrio sp., assembly GCA_964570705.1. Lineage (GTDB taxonomy): Bacteria > Pseudomonadota > Alphaproteobacteria > Micavibrionales > Micavibrionaceae > UBA1573. Next base: position 2,070 of record CAZMZK010000018.1, on the reverse strand, counting down.
TCAGATCGCCGCCATCATCCAAAATCATATTGGGAGTCCATCCATTCGGCCCTTTAATCGTTTGTTCGATGCACCATTCATATTCCTCTTCGGTTTCACCTTTCCAGGCAAACACAGGAATACCTGCCGCCGCAATCGCCGCAGCCGCTTGATCTTGTGTCGAGAAAATATTGCATGACGACCAGCGGACAGATGCCCCCAGCGCGGTCAAGGTTTCAATCAGCACCGCCGTTTGAATGGTCATGTGCAAACACCCGACAATGCGTGCCCCTTTCAAAGGTTGGCTGGCCCCATATTCGGCGCGCAAAGCCATCAATCCGGGCATTTCGGTTTCGGCAATCACGATCTCGCGACGCCCCCAATCGGCCAGAGTGATGTCCTTGACTTTGTAATCAGAGAATGTGGCCGCAGCCGCGTGTGAATGGCTCATGAAGATTCCTCAAATTTTAGGGTGTTTTCACAGATTATTAAAACTTCGCTGCTAGATTTAAGACGTTAGCGCAAGAAAAGCAAGACAAGATAACAGAAAATAGGGGCAAAACGTGACGCAAACGCAAGATTTTCAAGGCAATTTTACCTATCGCCCGAATCCGTTTCTGGAACGCTCGTTTCTGATTTGCCGGAAAGAACGCAGCGGCGATGTGGTTCCCGTCGGGGATTATACCGTGTTGGATGCCGCCGAAGATGTGCGGTTATCCGAACGCAAAGTGATCAATCTGGTGATGCGCTTGAACGGGGAGAAAAATTTGGTGCCGTTGGGGGAACAGACACGCTCGCGTATGTTGTTCCATATCAAACCACGGCCAGAGGATGACCCACGGACGGAGGTTGTGTTTTATACCCAATCCGGCCAAGGGGTATCGAAAGAAAATGCCATTTTAACAATGGAGGGATTTGATGGGTAATTTAGATCATTTCAGGAATGTTTTAAGGGATGCAGTGGATGCAGCTTCCTTTGACGGATCAGTTTTCAAGACAGGTTTACGCCACGAATTTGATAAAGCGGATAATGGAATCAAAAACGAACCAACACCCCCCGTAACTTCAGCACCTGATGTTGGGCGACCTTTTAATATGTAAGTTTTATGGGTGAAAAGCAGCTTCATCCATCTCTTTGATCCCCGTCACGACCTCCAACGTGGCGGGGTTTCATTTTTTTCTGTGTTGCGTCCCTGTCTTTGCCGCAGGACGTGTGCAGGACGGGCATAAATCGGCAATCAGGCATCCGGCACAATCCGGATTCCGCGCTTTGCACACATAACGGCCATGCAAAATCAACCAATGATGGGCATGACGTTTAAAGGCCGCAGGAATCACGTTTTCCAGTATGCGCTCGACCGCCTCGACCGTATCCCCTGTGGCAAGACCTGTGCGGTTCGCCACACGAAAGACATGCGTATCAACGGCAATCGTGGGATGCCCGAACGCAATGTTCAAAACGACATTGGCCGTTTTGCGGCCCACCCCCGGCAAGGTTATCAGATCCTCCATCGTATCCGGTACACAACTCCCGTACCGGTCAACCAATATCTGCGACATCTTGATTACATTCTCGGCCTTGGCATTATATAACCCGATCGTTTTGATATGCTCTTTCAACCCACCCAGCCCCAAAGCCAACATCTTTTCAGGGGTATCCGCCACCTGAAATAAGGCTGCGGTGGCTTTGTTCACGCCGATATCTGTGGCTTGTGCCGATAAAATCACCGCCACCAGCAAGGTATAGGTATTCACATAAGCCAATTCGCCTTTGGGCGCGGGATTGGCCAATTCAAAGCGGCGGAACATCTCGTGGATTTTTGTCTGTATCATGATAGGATTATAACGACAGAACAGGAAAACACCATGGAAACATTCCGCAGAGCCCCCTTCTGGTGCAATAGTCCCTTGATACAGGGAGAGCCTCCGGCCAACCTTCTCTGGGGAACCGTTGAGACAGATCTGGGCGCGATCACAGTCTGTGGCACACCGCAACATCTTGTCTATCTGGGGTTTGATGAAACCCGCTCTTTGCAACAGGTACAAAAGACCTATCCCTCTGCACAGCTGACACAGGATCCCGCATGGGCA
>CAZMZK010000017.1:7792-18060 GCA_964570705.1 uncultured Micavibrio sp. | reverse complement strand
GCAGTTTTTCTCCCGCTGGCAAATCGCCACCTTCAATATCAAAATCGAATTCGACACCCTCGCTGCGACCAATCCAGTTATCCTGCATAATGCGGACCTTTTCCGGCCAACGATCAAGGGTTTGAATGGCCGAGAGCAGCTCTTCGGCATAGGCCGTGATTTTCAGCGACCATTGATTGAGTTTGCGGCGTTCAACCGGAGCTCCGGTCCGCCAGCCTTTGCCGTCAATTACCTGCTCATTCGCCAAAACCGTGTTGTCCACGGGATCCCAGTTAACCATCATCTCACGGCGATAGGCCAAGCCCTTTTTCAGGAAATCCAGAAACATTTTCTGTTCGTGTTTGTAATAATCAGGGGCGCAGGTGGTGACTTCGCGGCCCCAGTCGATGGACAGGCCCATTTGTTTCATTTGCACGCGCATTGCGGCAATATTCTCATAGGTCCAGTCTTTCGGATGGGCCCCGCGCTCAATCGCGGCATTTTCGGCCGGAAGACCAAACGCATCCCACCCCATCGGGTGCAAGACGTTGCAACCCTTGGCTGTCCGGTAACGGGCCACAACATCGCCCAGCGAATAATTGCGGACATGGCCCATGTGGATGCGTCCCGACGGATAGGGGAACATTTCCAGCACATAATATTTGGGTTTGTCGGAAGTTTCGGTGACGTGAAACACATTTTTCTCGTCCCAGATTTTGCGCCATTTTTCTTCGGTTTCACGGATATTGTAGCGGTCAGCCATTTTCTTTAATTTCCTAAAAAAGCATATGAATACCTATGTTTAGCATACTTATATGTTTTTTTAAGCTGTTTTTTAGCTGTTTTCTTTCAAAATATGCCCCATCAGGTAGAGCGATCCGGTGATCAGGATCCGGCAAGGCGTATCACCTGCATGGGCCAGAATATGCGCGACTGCCTCTTCCACGGAAGAGGCCGCAGGAACATGTGATATCCCACCCAGCGCCTCCCCCAGTGCCTCCCCCAGCGCCTCGGCCGACAGACCTAAAGGTTGATCGGGGATTGTAATGGCCTGTACGCTGGCCGCTTTTGGCAATAAGTAACGGGCAAACTCCGTTGGATTTTTGGTGTTCAACATCCCCAGAATCACGTGCAAAGGTTTGCCGTCTTCCGCCGCCCACCGATCGGCTTGCGCCCCCAAGACCAGCCCGCAACTGTCATTATGTCCGCCATCAATCCATAATTCGATGGAGGGAGGCAGACGATCCACCAACGGCCCATGGAACGACCCACCGGTTAATTTTTGCAATCGCCCCATCCAGGACGCGTGGGTCATCCCGTATTCATAGGCAGACAGAGGAAGGGAGAGAGCGGGATACCGGTCCCCGATGGTCAAAAGCGTCATCGCAGCCGTCGCCGCATTGCCGTATTGATGGTCACCGACCAAATTGGGTTTGGGCAAATCATAGATATTATGCGGTGTATGAAGCACCAACCGATCCGGCAAGACATCATACGACCAATCGATTCCATGCCGATACAACGGCACATCGCGTTCCGCCGCCACATCTTCGAAGACGGTCATAACGTTGGCAGACATGCCTTCGGCTGTTTGGGGGCCGATGATACACGGGGCTCCCGCTTTCATAATGCCTGCCTTTTCAAAGGCAATCGCACTCAGTTCGTTTCCCAGAAATTGCACATGGTCGCGCGAAATAACCGTAATAACACTGGCAAGCGGTGCGGGGATCACATTCGTGGCATCAAAACGCCCACCCATGCCGACTTCAATCAGGCTTACATCCGCTGCTTTGCGTGAAAAGGCCAGAAATCCGGCCGCTGTGATCAGCTCGAACGATGTGGTTTCTTGTCCGTTATTGACCTCTTCGACCTCGGTCATCAGGTCAATCAGATCCGGCGTTGCAATTTGCTGTCCCGCAATCACCAGACGTTCATTGAAACGCACCAAATGCGGAGATGTCATGACATGACAGGTTTTTCCGGCCGCCTCAACCATCGCCCGCAGATACGCAAGTGTTGATCCTTTGCCATTGGTGCCCCCGACATGAATAACGGGGGGCATCGTCTTATGGGGATCACCCAGATCGTGCAATAAACGGAACGTACGTTCCAACCCCGGATCAATGGCACGCGGATAATAGGTCGTCAACCGATCCAGTATCGCCTGCAACCGCGGATCCGGATCGAATTGGTCGGGCATCACCCTGGTATTATTTTTGAGAGGCGGCAACACGGGTCGTTTTTTTCTTTTTGTCCGCGACCACATCATTCGCCGGATCTATCGTCGTCACGGCGGAGTTTCCAGCGTGATTCACCGTCGCGTGCGGAGCAAACGCCGTCTTTTTTCCACCGAATAAACCGGCTTTGATCCCGTTGGCTTTAGCCACAACGGACACACCGTCTTTTCCCTTTTGCGCAACGGTTCCCGTACGGTTCATCAACAGATTCAAAATACGACCGATGGTCTCTTTCAGATCTTTGCGCGCCACAACCATATCGACCATACCATGGTCTTTCAGATATTCGGCCGTTTGGAATCCGGTTGGCAATTGTTCGCGGATGGTTTCCTCGATCACGCGTTTTCCGGCAAAACCGATCATACAGCCAGGTTCCGCGATGTGGATATCTCCCAACATTGCAAAGGATGCGCTCACACCACCTGTTGTCGGGTCGGTCAGCAAGACGATATAAGGCAGTCCGGCATCTTTGACCAAACGCACCGCAATCACAGTCCGTGGCAATTGGATCAACGAGATCATCCCTTCCTGCATCCGCGCCCCACCGGACGCCGGAATAGCAATCAACGCCGCATTATTGGCAATCGCCGTTTCCGCAGCACGCACCAGACCTTCGCCGACCGCAGCCCCCATGGATCCACCCATGAAATCAAAGTTAAACGCGGCGATCACAGCGGGCATTCCGCCGATCTCACCTTCTGCCACGATAATCGCATCTTTTTCGCCGGTTTTGACCTGCGCATCTTTCAGACGATCACTGTATTTCTTTTTGTCGCGGAATTTCAAAGGGTCTTGTGGCACAGACGGTACGTCAATGCGTTTATACGCCCCATTGTCAAACAACAGTTCCAGACGATCCTGCACCGCAAATTTCATGTGGTAGCCACAGTGGTTACATACGTTCAGATTTTCGGCCAAATCGCGGTGGAACAACATCCCTTCGCAGGATGGGCATTTCTGCCACAAATTATCAGGCACATCTTTTTGCCCAACGATCGAGCGAATTTTAGGACGAATAAAATTGGTTAACCAGTTCATAGAGGTTTCTCTTGTCTGTTGTAATATTAAAAATTAAGTCAAAAGTTCAGGAGGGGATTATAGAGGAAAAAGGGGGTAAAGCTCAAGCCAAAGCATCACGATACAGCCTGACCTCGCGGAAAACTTCACTAACCACCTGATCTGGAATAGTTTTTTCAACAATTCGCACAAAGCTTGATCCGATAATAACCCCGTCCGCAACCTCTGCCACCGCTTTGGCGTCTTCCGTTGTCCGGATTCCAAACCCGACCGCAATCGGCAAATGACTCACCTGACGGATCTCTTTCAGTTTTTCTGCGACAGACGGAACATCAATGGCCGCAGTTCCTGTCACCCCTGCGATCGACACATAGTATAAAAACCCGCTGGCATCCTGTACCAATGTTTTCAACCGGTCGCCGGTCGACGTCGGCGTAATCAGGCGGATCACATCAATACCCGCCGCTTTCAGGTCGCCTTTGATTTCGCCTTCTTCCTCGGGCGGCAAATCGACCAGCAACACGCCGTCAACTCCTGCGGCTGCGGCATCTTGAGCAAAACGAGCCCCCCCGTACACATACACAGGGTTATAATAGCCCATCAAAACAACCGGAGTTGTGGTATTTGTCACACGAAACGCCCGCACCATCTCCAGAACCTTGGCCAACGTCATGCCTGCCGCCAAAGCGCGATTATCCGCGGCCTGAATAGTGGGGCCATCGGCCATCGGGTCGGTAAAGGGAACGCCCAATTCGATGATATCAACGCCAGCTTCGGGCAAGCTGTTCATAATGAGTTGCCCTGTCACAGGGTCAGGGTCGCCCGCCACAATATAGGACACAAGGGCCGATCGCCCCGAACGTTTTAATGCATGAAATCTATCTGATAATCTGGACATAGCCCCACGATGAATTCTTTTTTCCACAAGGTCAAGAAGAGATACTTACAGCCTTACACAGGCTTCCTGAATTTGTCAGGATTTTTACGATAATACCGCGCACACGCACTTTCCAACTCGTTTAACAATTGTTCGCCCAACGCGCCTCCACGCCCTGTAATCGATTTGGCGATGATAATCGACAAGGTCTTCTCGTGCGCCTCGATAATGCTGACCGCGTCCTTATCTAATTCTTCAATATGTTCCATAAAGCTCAATACGACCGACGCCAAATCCCCGACCAATTCATATTTGAACATGGGTGCATTCGCTTTTAATTCCATAATAGAATTAATCAGTCTTTCTCGTATCATCGGGATCTGATTTGGGGTCTCTCGTGCAAACTCCAAATCGTGGCGCAACGTAAGAAATATTTCCTGTGCGATACGCCGAAAATCGACCGTGTTGGTCTGCAGCAAAGTTTCGGCACGCGCAATACTCTCTTCGGATATTTTGCCATACCCGACTTTTTTTCTTAAGGTATTCTCAACCTTGATAATCTTTGCCTTACGCCCGCTCATAATATTTTCGATTCTATAACCCGATTGTATAACCTATGTCTTGATCCTTCCTTAATCCACAAAAATTTCCCATGGATTTTTACCATCATCCGAGTCGTCATCCCGATCATCCTCTTCACTGCGCCGCCGCGGGCCTTCGTAGTCGTCCCCTTTTTTGCGACGACGGTTAGGGCCAAAAAAGGTTGTTGTCTCGACAAAATCACGGGGTTTGTTGATAATCAAATCAATCCGCCGTGCCAAATCCCGTCCCGTAAACGGCTTGGTTAAAAACTCGGTTGTTCCCAGATCGCGGGCCGACATGACCCGATGCATCGCACTATATCCTGTCATCATAATAATCGGAACCAACCGATTGACCGAGTCCTTGCGTTTCCGGATCATCCGGATCAACTCCAACCCATCCACCGGATCCATCAACCAATCGGTAATCACAATATCCGGATTGTGTTTCTGGAAGAGGGTGTAGGCCGCTTCCCCGTTGGACGCCTCATGGATTTCACCCACCCCGAAAATTTTCAGGGTTGAGGAGATCAAGGCCCGCATCGGGGGAAGATCCTCGACAACCAACACACTGATTCGTTTGAGATTTAACGGCAAAATATCACTCCAACGGCCCAACAGCCTCTAGAAAAGGATTTGAGTTCCCACAGTCACAGTTGTTCCATGGACATCTCCCCCGATGCTATCGGGGGCATCCGCCATAATCCGCGCCACACTGCCACGGAACGTTAATCCCGGACCATATTCGTACACAGCACCCGCGGCGATACGGTTGGTTGTTACATCGGCCGTTGCGGTTTCTTCATGGACATTGTTCAGCCATGACGCCCCATATTTGACCGCGCCGACAGTATAATCCGCGCCCAAGACCCATGTCTTGCTGTCGTTGTCCTGTTTCATGCCACCATTATTCCGGGTATACACACCCCCCAAACCATAATTGGAAATATCCATGTCCAACGCCACATTCCATTCGACAAAACGATCCACGGTCGATGCGGCATTGGTCTTTTCGACGTTCACTGCGGTTACGCCTGCTCCGGCGACAAGCTGGACAGAATCAGAGAGTTTTCCTTCGTAACGTGTTCCAACTTCCCACGCATCACCGAATTCATCCAGAATATCATCCGGATTATTTCCATCCAAAGACCGCGAGGCCGGATCAAAATTGGCCACGTCCGGCGTGTACGAAATCCCCGCCTGAAATCCCGAAATCACCGGGGTCAGGTAGGTTACCTTATCAATTCCGGCAGTCAAATCGTTATCGTAATCCAATCCATGGCTGGTTACATCCGCTTCGAATTGGGTACCAGACAGATGCGATGTCGAAAAATTGAACGCATTGATAAAGGTTTCCATCCCATCCACATTATCGTCGGCAGATGGTGCCGCCACTTGCAACATAAATGCGGCGCCGTCCTCCATCCCAAGGCTCACACGGCCCCATGCCCCCGACACATAGACAAAACTGTCTTCGACCGCAAATCCGTCGCCCCCATCTCCATCGGCATTGACCAACGCCCCAACGGTCAATCCATTGGCCAGAGTGCTCTCTCCGGAAAATGTCATGTCAACATCTCGCAAGATATCGGTTTTCCGCGAAGCGCCACTTGGGGTCGCATAGTTAACATACATCTTGGCGTGGCCGCTAATCCCCAGAGAGACAGGCGAATCCTCTGCATGCCCCACAACAGGACAGGCCAGAATCAGGAGAGATGTCAACGCAGATACAGAGGACTTATGAATCATAATGAAAACCTATCTGGAAACAGATTAAGAGTTATGATGGGGGGTATTAAAACCTTACGAAGGATCACTCTATCAAATTTTCCTGATTCGGGACAGCCCAAGGTTTTATACCAATCCATCCCGCCGCAACAATGCATCCGGATCCGCATCGCGACCACGGAAACGGCGATAAAGAACGGATGGCGGCTCTGACCCGCCTTTTTCCAATATTTCGGTACGATACCGATGCGCGGTAGTCGGGTTGTATAGCCCCTCTTCCAGAAACGCTTCAAAAGCATCGGCATCCAAAACCTCGGCCCATTTATACGAATAATATCCAGCCGAATACCCGCCCGCAAAAATATGGTTGAACGAGGCCGAAATCGGCCCGCCATAACGGGGGAACAGCGCGCAGCCTTTCATCGATTCGTCTTCAAACGCCACAATATCGGCAATCATGCCGGGATCTTCGGTGTGCCAGCACATATCCAGAATCGACATGCCGGTTTGCCGCAACCCCATCCATCCCGACATAAAATTCTTGGACGCCCGTAATTTGTCAATCAAATCCGCAGGGATCGGCGCACCCGTTTGGTAATGCGCAGCAAAACTGTTGAGAGTGTCACTTTCATACGCCCAATTTTCCTGAATTTGCGATGGCAATTCGACAAAGTCCCACAGGACATTCGTACCTGTCTGGGACGCATAGGTGCCCTTGGCCAGCAACGCATGGGTGGCATGCCCCATTTCATGGAACAGGGTTAACACTTCATCATGCGTTAACAAAGACGGGCTGTCTTTGGTTGGTTTGGTAAAGTTGCACACTATGGCCACAACCGGAGCCTCCACCTTGCCATGGAACAGTCCCTGATCGCGGTAGGACGTCATCCACGCCCCTGATTTTTTGCCCACACGCGGGTAGAAATCGGCATAAAACGTCCCGACAAAAGCCCCTGTCTCTGTATCGGTTACGTCATAGGCGGTGACATCCGGATGCCAGACCGGCAAGTCCGGTGCCGGGGTAAAGGTCAACCCGAACAATTTCGAAAAATGTGCAAAGGTGCCCGACAAGACTTTGTCCAAAGGGAAATAGGGGCGCAAATCTTCGTGCGAGAAATGGTAATTCTTTTCCCGCAATTTCTCCGAATAATACCCGACATCCCACGGTTTCAAATCCGTTACGCCATCCTCTGCCGCAAAGGATTTTAACATCTCGAGGTCTTTCAAAGCCCCGCCTTTGTACAAATCGCGCAACCGATGCAGGAAATTCATGACCGCATCCGGTGTTTCCGCCATACGGCGTTCCAGAACATAATGCGCATGGGTGGGATACCCCAATAATTGCGCCCGTTGGTGGCGTAAATTGACAATTTTCAGCAAGGTTTCGGTGTTATCGAACGAATCACCAAATGCTTTATTGCTGTTGGCCTTCCACAGTTTTTCGCGCAATTCCCGTTTGGCCGCATAACTCATAAACGGGCCAAAGCTCGGGTAATCCAGCGTAAATAACCACGCCTCCGGACACCCTTTCTCGGTGGCCTCATGCTTGGCTCCCTCAATCGCCATCGCAGGCAATCCAGCCAGATCCGCGGCGTCGGTGATCCACAGTTCGAAACTTTCGGCCGATTTTTTGGCATTGTTGGAAAAGACAGGGCTTAAGGTTGACATGGCTTCGTTGATTTTGCGCAACTCGGCCTTTTTCACCGGATCCAGTAACGCCCCGCCCCGTACAAAACTTTTATACGTATCTTCCAGCAGGGTTTTTTGTTCGGTGGTCAGGGGCAGCGAATCTTTTGCGTCATGGACGGCCTTGATTCGCGCAAACAAGGCATCATTCAAGACAATATCGCTCGAGAAATTCGCCTGTACGGGGCCGATTTCTTCCGCCAGGGCCTGTAACCCATCGGTTCCGGCAGCGGTCAATTGGTTGTAAAAAATGCCGGTGACACTCCCCAATGTTTCGGAGGCCGTTTCCAAAGCCACAATGGTATTGTCAAAGCTCGGGGCATCTGGATTGGCAATAATCGCATCAATATTGGCGCGGGCTTCGGCAATCGCAGCCAAGGTCGCGGGTTTATAATCATCCTCGCGGATTTTATCGAATTGGGGCGCATGGTTGCGCAGCGGGGAGAGTTGCAACAGAACGTTATCAGTCATTTTAATGCCTAGTGATGCGTGATGAATGGACAGCAAACAGCACTGTAAACTATCCACTGGCAACTGTCCACCACCACGGCCCACCTTCAAAATCATAAGTTTAAGGTATAAAAGTCGTGTTATCTCGCCGATGGAGGGGCGGCGGCCACTTGGTTTCGGCCATTATGTTTTGCGGTATACAGGGCCCCGTCAGCGCGTTCGATCAGATCTTCCGGAATTTTTTCATTCATGTATTCCGCCACACCGACTGACATCGTAATTCTGCCCAATACCTTACCGGTACTGCGGTTGATCACATCCTTGCTGGCAACCGCTTTGCGAAGCATATTGCCGACCACCACTGCTCCTGCCAAATTCGTTTCCGGAAGAAGAATAGCAAATTCTTCCCCACCATAACGGGCAGCAAAATCCTTTCCTTTCAGACTATCTTTCAAGGTACGTGCCACCAAACGCAACACCTGATCCCCGACCTGATGTCCGAAATTGTCGTTGAAGGATTTGAAATGGTCGATATCCAGCATGAGCAAAGTAAAGATTGCTTTATTTTGCTGGGCTTCGCGCAAGACGCGATCAAATTCATGATCAAAAGCTTTACGGTTAGCCAATCCGGTTAATCCATCGGTCATCGCTTCGCGCCGGATATGCTCCAGATCTTTCTTCAACTCCTCCATCGCTTCGTTGGATTGGCGGAGCATTTCTTCCAGATGGGAACTTTGCCCGATCATGGCCCGGGTGCTTTCTGTTGCCAATTGCACAACAGCCTGGATTTCACTCTCGGTTTTGGCAGAGCTTATTTTGGTTTTAACCTGTGACAGGGTTTCTCCATAATTCCGCGTGGCTTCTTTCACGCCGCGCACCGCCCCACTGACATGCAAAATTGTGTTCTGGACCTGGGCTCCGGTGTTGCGGATGCTTTCCTCATTCCGCAAATCGCTTAAAAACCGGTTGTATAATTCATTGCAAACATAATCGGTAATCGCCTGACCACTTTCGACGATCGCATCAATGACACGCACGACCTCAGGAATACTCCGGGCATAATAAACGAACCACAACTCATAATTCTCGGGAGTTGGCAAGACATCCTCACGGCGGATTCTTTCCATGGTTTTCCGCGATATATCGGCGGTCAATTCTTTTTCTTTGCTACTAAGGAAACTCACGATAAAACTCCAGACACGGGCAAACTGTCATAATGAAACCTAAAAAACGCAGATTTGGTAACGATAGCACATTTAACCACTGTTGCTAAATTTTCCTAACAAAGCGTTTATATTTTCTCGGTCAAGACCGGACTTGTCGATTTTTCCGAAGATTGCAGAATACTCATAACCTCTGCTACCGATTTGGCTTCGATAAATGTTTTCATATGCTCGTCACGCACAAACTGGTGGCGATGCATATGATGGATCAAGGCGATCAATGGATCCCAATACCCATCAATATTCGCAATAATCACGGGTTTATTATGAACCCCAAGATATTTCCACGTCATAATCTCGAAGGCTTCATCCAACGTCCCCAATCCACCAGGCATAATAATGAAAGCATCCGCTTTTTCTGCCATCATCATTTTGCGGGTGTGCATGTTATCCACCACATGCAGCTCAGTCAGCTCGTTGTGGCGATTTTCTAATTTCAATATGTGATCAGGAATAACCCCGATGACCTTTCCGCCTGCATCCATACAGG
>CAZMZK010000017.1:4907-7692 GCA_964570705.1 uncultured Micavibrio sp. | reverse complement strand
TTCAATATGTGATCAGGAATAACCCCGATGACCTTTCCGCCTGCATCCATACAGGCATTGGCGACTTTCCCCATTAACCCCGGACTGCCACCACCATAAACCAGCGTAATACCGGCCTTCGCCAAAGAGCCTCCCAATTCCAAAGTCGGGGCATCAAACACTGGGTTGGAGGTCGTCGACGAACCGCAATATACACAAGCAGATTTAATGGCAGATTTAATAGCAGAAGTCAGAGAGATCATTTAAAGTACACTTTTTGAATAGATATGATTCGTTGAACATGATAGACATTTAAAAACCGGAATCCGGTGTCATTCAGGCTTGCTGGATGATGGTAAACTCTGGTACAAAACCAATACAACCTCTTATCCGTCCTGACAATTACAAAAATGACACGGCGAATATTAAGGTCCAGTTAAGAACAGCGATTTAGGATAAAAAATGACAAACGAAGCCCTTGAAAAAACAGTCTATGATCTGAAAAATACAATTGCTCAGACCCTAATGACTCCGACAAACAAAGCGGGTTGGCCGTTTATTATCGGCTTTGCGATTGTATCCGTTCTTCTGGCTATGGTGTCATCCTTTCTGGGGGTGATCGGGTTGGTTCTGACCCTTTGGTGCGTTTATTTTTTTCGGGATCCAGTGCGCATGGTGCCACAGGGAGATTCTCTGGTTGTGTCTCCGGCTGATGGCCGCATCACGGACATTGCGGACAATGTGCCTCTGCCGAAAGAATTGCGCGCTGATCCTATGGATGGCAATGATGATGACGGCGACTTCACGCGTATCAGTGTGTTTCTCTCGGTCTTTGACGTGCATGTGAACCGTATTCCGGCAGCGGGGACCATTAAAAAAATCGTTTACCGTCCCGGATTATTCCTGAACGCAGGTAGCGAGCGGGCCAGCATTGAAAACGAACGTTGCGCCGCTTTGCTGGATCTGAAAGATGGTCGGGAACTCGCGTTTGTTCAAATCGCCGGTCTGATTGCCCGCCGCATTTTGTGTGATGCCAAAGAAGGCGATGTGGTCAATGCCGGAGAACGTTACGGTCTGATTCGTTTCGGCAGCCGGATGGATATTTATTTGCCAAAAGGCGTGGCGCCACAGGTGGCCGTTGGCCAACGGATGATTGGCGGGGAAACTGTTCTGGCAGATTTGAATTCCAGCGCGGCGGCACGTGATGTCAAAGCTGTCTAGGTACGCTTTCCTCGCGCACGACCAGATAAACCAGGGAGACCAGAATGGGAATGGATGATCCGCAAAAACCGAATGGCCAACATTTGCCGTTATCACACGTCATTCCCAATTTGATTACTTTATTGGCATTGATTTCAGGGATTGCCAGCCTGCAAAAAGCCATTATCGGGGAATATGAAACTGCTGTCTTGCTGCTGCTGGCGGCGGCGGTATTCGATGTGCTGGATGGCGCTGTGGCGCGTGCCCTGAATGCGCAGAGCGAGATCGGAGCCCAATTGGACTCGTTTTCCGACTTTCTGGCCTTTGGTGTCGCTCCCGGTATCATTCTATACGAATGGACCTTGGGGGATGCAGGAAAGCTGGGCTGGATTGCTGCGGTAGTTTTTCCAGTGGCCGCAGCCCTCCGCCTCGCACGATTCAATGTCATGGCCAAAATGTCTCACGATACTCCACTGTGGAAAAAACGCTTCTTTACAGGGGTTCCAACGCCTGCGGGTGCCATTTTATGCCTTTTCCCCTTATATATCTGGTTTTTATTTCCCGATACCTTCGAAGGCTTTGCATGGGCGACGCCTTTGGTGGCGGTCTGGGCGATTGGTGTTGCGGCATTGATGGTCAGCCGGATTCCGACGTTTTCGATTAAATACATGAAAATTCCCCGTAAAATGGTGGTTCCAACAATGGCGTTTGTGACCTTGGTCATTGCGGCTTTGTTCCATGCGCCGTGGGTGACTTTGCCAATTATCTGCGTGGTGTATGCGGCGTCGATTCCCTGGATTTTCCATATTTACCGGAAATTGGAAAAACAGCATCACTCCGAAGAGGAGAATTTATCCTCTCTGGCCTTCGGGATTTCGACGTTCAAGATGGATGCGTCCGACGACGATGCAACTCCTTAAAGTCAAGGTGAACCTCCGCTTCTCAAAAAGCGCGGTTTTCGTCACAAAATCTGTTAATTTACGATACGCCCTACATCTTGTTTTTTGATGTTTTAGCCCTATTACTTCCAGAAAGCAAAAAAAAACTTGCATATATTATGTTTGTAAGCCTATAAGGCTGCAGATTTTAAATACAACCGGAGTGTTAGGAATGATGGGTACGACACCAAAAAATGGAGAAACTCCTCTTGATGCGAGGCCGTCATTTGATCGAGCTCGCACCGGAAGTAGCCAGCCGCAACAGCCGCAGCCGCAACAGCCGCAGCCACAACAGCCGCAACAACATCCACAACAGATGTCGCAGATAAAAGAAGATTTATTGCGAAGGCAACAGCAGCAGGCGCAAGGAAGGGATCTATAGTGTCTATTTTTCTGTTGCAGGAATAGATTGATACGCCGCCAAAAGAAACGTTAAGAAAAAAGCCCGCGATGTGCGGGCTTTCTTTGTATAAAGGGCCTGATCGCCGGGGCAAACAGGCCAGACACTTATGCGGTTGTGGTGACTGCGGCAACAGGTGCTGGAGCGGCAGCTTTTTTCACAGCTGGTTTTTTCGCAGCAACGGCTTTTTTCACAGCTGGCTTTTTAGCGGCGGCTGGTTTTTTCGCAGCAACGGCTTTTTTCACAGCTGGCTTTTTAGCGGCGGCTG
>CAZMZK010000017.1:0-4807 GCA_964570705.1 uncultured Micavibrio sp. | reverse complement strand
GCTGGTTTTTTCGCAGCAACGGCTTTTTTCACAGCTGGCTTTTTAGCGGCGGCTGGTTTTTTCGCAGCAACTGCTTTTTTCACAGCTGGCTTTTTAGCGGCAGCTGGTTTTTTCGCAGCAACGGCTTTTTTCACAGCTGGTTTTTTAGCGACAACAGCTTTTTTAGCTGCTGGTTTTGCAGCTGGCTTTTTCGCGACAACTGCTTTTTTCACAGCTGGCTTTTTAGCGGCTGCTGGTTTTTTAGCGACAACAGCTTTTTTGGCTGCTGGTTTTGCGGCTGGCTTTTTCGCGACAACTGCTTTTTTAGCTGCTGGTTTTTTAGCTGCTGCTGCTGGTTTTTTAGCGGCGGCTGGCTTCTTAGCAACTGGTTTTTTTGCGGCTGGTTTTTTTGCTGCCGCTGTTTTTGCTACTGCCATGTTATTTTTTCTCCTGTTTGAGGTTAGAACATGATTCGCAACAGTGTAACGCGAAATTAAAAAAACACAAAATGCGAAATGCAACGCAACGTTTTTCACATTGCGTTGTGGCAAGTTCACAACAGATTATTTTTTCACAAAAGAAAAACTATGCGGTGACTTTCGCAACCCATTCTGCGAATTGCGAGCGCGACATGCCGCCCACTTTTGTCTCCACAGCTTGTCCATCCTTAAACACAATGAACGTTGGAATGCCGCGGATTCCGTACTTTGTAGGCACGTTTGGATTTTCATCAATGTTGATTTTGACGACCTTCACTTTGCCTGCAAGTTCGGCGGACAGTTCGTCCACAATCGGCGACATCATCTTGCATGGTCCACACCATTCGGCCCAAAAATCGACAACAACAGGTGTGGATGAATTCAGAACTTCGCTCTGAAAATTTTGGTCGGTGACAGATACAGCCATGATACATTCCTTCTACGCGGGTAAGTGATTCGATTTCTAAAGAGTATCGTTTGCTTGGCCCTGAAATCAAGTTCCAGATCGCATTATTCCAAAATTAAACGTTCCTTATAGATCCACTGGTACATCTATCGGCATCAGAACAGGTTGGTCGGTCCATAACAGGGCGCAGGCAACCGGCCGATCGGGAAATATCCGGAGAATGGCGGTTTTGTAGGCGCGGAGCTGGTTGCGATAGGCCTCCGGAATGTCGGCTGCATCGCGTGGCGAAGGACGATTGGTTTTAAAATCCACAATCAGAATCTGATTATGTCCTATCACCAGCCGATCAATTTGCCCGCTGATCATCCGCCCATCCCCCAGATCGCCCGACACCGGAACTTCGGCCAGAGAGTTTTCTCCGAAGACGGCGGCAAACACGGGATCATTCAAAATGGCCATGGTTTCGCGGACAATGTCCTGCCGGATGTCTTCGGGGAGCATGTGACCCATGCGGGTTAAAAAACGGTGCGCGGCGGATTCGCGTGTGGCCAGAGGCAGGTCCGGCAAGATCTGGAATAATTTATGGGTGAGGTTCCCGCGTTGGAACCGGTAGGCCGAGGCATCGTCCAGCGGGGATCGTGCCCGATCATGGATCCGGATATCGGGTGCTGTTCCGGCTCCGTCATGATCATCGCTATCGCGTGCGAGACGGGACGGTTGAATGATCCGGATGCCGGGCAGGGCGTCTTCGGGAGCGGCACGGAATACCCAGTCGGGAAGCGCGGTTTTGGCGGTGAGCGCCCCGCCGGAGCCGTCTGCGGAACGTGGTGGTTCTGTCTGCGGGCTGGTGTAACGCAACACGCCATCAACGGCCGTATGCGGCAATTTCTGGAATGCGTCATAGACCAGTTTATACCACGCATAGTCGGAAAAATTCAGCGAGCTGGTTTCCCCCATCACATATAAGCGGTCTTTCGGACGGGTGAGCGCCACATATAAAAGACGCATATGTTCGGATATCATGCGGTCATAATCGGCCTCTTTCAAAGCCTGATACGTCGCGCACCCATCACTGGAGCGGGCGGCCCATAAAGGCGTTGGCGGAGATGTGGTGTTGCCGTCTGTTATCTGATCGTCTGTTATATGATCGTGTGTGCGCGATAACCATTGCAGCGTATCGATTTTCCCTTTTGACGGAACGCCCATCGTGTCGGGCAGGAAGACGATGGGGGCTTCCAGACCTTTCGACGCATGCACGGTCATAATCCGCACCTGATTGAGCGCATCCTTGTCCCCGTCTTCGGTATCGCGTTTGATTTCGATCGCGCTTGATTCCAGCACCGAGATCAATTCTTCCAGCGAAAAGATTCCGTCGGCTTCTTTGTTCAGGCAAAAGGACAGAAACTCGTCCAGCGGGTCGAGGCAGTCGGCCCCCAGACAGGTGGCAAAGGCTTTCCATCCGGAAGATACTCCATCGAACGGGCAGATGCTGTTCAACATATCGTCATAAAAATCAAAAGGTTTTTCTGTACGTGACCGGTCTATCGCCTGTTGCAGCCACGCGGTTGTTGCCTCGGGCAGATGGTCGCGCACACGGTCCCACAACGACCCCGTACGTCCCAAAGCCACGGTCATCAGGTCGGATTCCGGCAGCCGGATCAGGGGGGAGCGCAACAAGCAAGCGAGAGAAAGATCATCGTCCGGAAAACGGGCAAATCGTGCCAAAGCCAAGCAATCCGAGATGGCGATCTGGTCGGTGAGTTTCATGCGATCGACCCCGCTGACGGGTACGCCGCGTTTTTTCAATTGGCGCACCAGATCGGGCACAAAGCGGGTACGCGTACGCACCAGAACCAGAATATCACGCGGTTCCACCGGCCGCCCCGCCGATTCCAGAATCTCGCCCTTGTCCAGCCAGTCGGCAATCGTTGCAGCAATCTTCGATGCCAAAGGAGAGGCCGATGAAAAGGCCTGAGGGGATGGCGAAGGGGATATCTGGGGGGATATCTGGGGGGATGTCGAAGGGGAACTGGAGAGAGGAGGTAAAACCCACGCGATGTCTTGATTGCGTGTGTTCGGTTTTTCGCGGAGAATGGGTTCCCATAGCTCGACCAATCCTGCTTCTGTGGGGCGGTAGCTATAATGCACCAGTTTGTGGGTCGGAGGCAGCCCCAAGCGAACAGATAAGTCCGGCCGTTCGAACACTGTGTCCACCAGATCCAGAACCGGACGGGTCGAGCGGAACGATGTTTCCAATCGCACCGGATCAAAGACCCGCCCTGCGTCCCGTGACCGCGTGGCAAACATATCGCGCATGGTTTGGAATGCGTCCGGATCGGCCCCGTGAAAGCTGAAGATCGATTGTTTTTCATCACCCACCACAAACAGGCTGCGCAGGCGCTGGGTATCGCTGTCACCGGAGAGGAAATCATCGCTTAAATGCCGGATGATGTCCCATTGGTGGCCATTTGTGTCTTGGGCTTCGTCAACCAGAATATGGTCGATGCCTTCGTCCAGTTTGTAGTGAACCCAATCCAGCCGTTCGGATTCCAGCAGAGTTTGTGTTTTCAAAATCAGATCATTGAAATCCAGCGCATTCAATTCTTTTTTGGTACGGGCATATTGCGCCAGACAATGCGCCACAATCGCAACCAGATCGGCCGTTTGTTGGGATTGGCGATATTTTGCCTGATGATCCTGATAGGTCATGAGGGTCTGTAAGGCCGCATCCCGCATGATAAAGAATTCCGGATGATTGGCTGTGATGGCTTTCACGGGAGCGCGCAGGGTTTTGTCGGCCTTGGTCAAAAAGGCGTCTTGCAACAGGTCCAGTTGAGCGATTTGCGCATCCGCCGGAAGAGCCAGCCAGTCGGCAATACGCTGCCCGCATTCTTTGTCCCGCATCCCGCCCTTTTCAGAGAGAAGTTTGGCCATATACCGCAAATCACTCTCTGCCATGCCGAGCGTGGCTGTGGGATCATACCCCAGATCCGTCAAGACGCGCGTCTGTATCTGTTCTGCCCGCGGGCGGGAACTGTCCCCGCAGGATTCACAAAATGTATGAATGTTGCGGGAGTGGGACGCCAGATGCAACACGGTGTCCCGCAAGCTTTCCAGATCCAGATAGGTCGCCAGACGGTGGAAGGACGGAGCCAGATCCGGCAAGGATCCGGCTTCGATGCTGTGAATGACCCCGTCCATAATCCGGCGCAAGATATCGCGCGCGCGCGGGTCTTCGAGCACCGTAAATCCGGGGGTTACGCCCGCTTCGATAGCAAACCGCCCCAAGGTCGATTGGCAAAACGCATGAATCGTCATAATGGACAGGCCGCCCGGTGTATCCAGCACCCGTGAAAACAAGGCACGGGCATCGTCCAGAAGCTCAGGCGGGGGATCGGTGTCGAGCAAGTCTTTCAGGTCTTTGAACAAGGCCGCGTCATCCATCACAGCCCAGTCGCCCAGTTTTTTCTGAACCCGCAGGGCCATCAGCGCAGCGGCGGCTTTGGTAAAGGTAATGCACAAGATTTTATGCGGGGCCGCGCCT
Organism: uncultured Micavibrio sp.; assembly: GCA_964570705.1. Classification (GTDB taxonomy): domain Bacteria; phylum Pseudomonadota; class Alphaproteobacteria; order Micavibrionales; family Micavibrionaceae; genus UBA1573. The sequence continues at coordinate 399 of CAZMZK010000017.1, read as the reverse complement.
TTCCATCGTCCGTGCGGATCGGGCAATAACAGGCGCAAGACACGGTCGGTCAAAACCTTGGTCTTTCCCGATCCGGCCGAGGCCGCCACCCACACGTCATGGTTGGGGGTGGCCGCCTGTTTTTGCGGAATATTCGGATCCGGTGATTCGGGAAGGAGTTGAGAAATGGGCTGGGTCATGCGGGTTCCTCTCCGTTGTCATCCCCTGCGTCGGAGGGGTCGGATGTGTCGCCGCTCGACCATTCGCTCATGCGCGATAAATGGGCATAGGCGTGTTCGTCATCATAGAGTGTTCCTGATATGGCTTGGGCCATATAGGGGGTTTCCGGATGTTCAAAAGCCGTGATCAGGCGCAGCAATCCGTCTTCGGTGGCGGCCAAGGTGTCATCCATATCCATCG
>CAZMZK010000016.1:0-18650 GCA_964570705.1 uncultured Micavibrio sp. | reverse complement strand
TATCATGGGCCACAAAACCATGTTCCAGATGCAATAAAACGGCACCGACCTGCCCCGCTTTCAATCGCGTGACCTGATGCCATGAGTCAACGGGATACGGCAATCCGGCGCCGCCTTCCTCCATCATCACTTTCAGACGATCCCGGGATCCTTGGGAATAACATGCAATCAGAACTTTTTTATGATCGGCCTGTAACGACCGGATATAGGTGCCTAACTCCGCGAACACATTCCCTTGGGGATTGGCACGAATATCGGCAAAATCCCGCGCCTTACGCGCCACCATAACATTCGCCCTCTCCACTTGTGGGAGAGGGTTGGGTGAGGGGGAATCCTCGTTAGAGACCATCGGATCCTGGAAACTTTGTAACACCACAGGATCGGTTGTATCCACATAGGATGTAAATTCATCGTCCAGCACATAAAGCCGCTCCGGCGGCAGAGGATGATACGCCACGCCTGTCAGGCTCACATCGTTTCCTTTTTTCCTGGAACGGGCTTTCAGGGATTCATCCAATGTGATACGGGCTTTATAAAAATCCAATGTCTGGGTGAGGCGTTCCTGACGCGAGGCGTCCGCCTGCCCATCCATCGTCACCACCGGATTCGGAAGATAATCGAACAGCGTCGCCATTTTTTCATGAAACAACGGCAACCAATGCTCCATACCCGCATGCCGCCGCCCCTCGCTGACAGCTTGATACAAGGGATTGGAACTGCTGGTGACACCGAACGCATCACGGTATCCGGAGCGGAACCGTGCCACAGCAGCGTCATCCAGAAAGAATTCAGTCACCGGTCGCAATTCAAACCGATCCAATATGCCGGTTGTCATTTGCGAGGATGGATCGAAACTGCGAATGCTTTCGATCTCGTCACCAAACAAATCCATGCGCACGGGCATGTCATACATGGGCGGAAAAATATCCACGATATCGCCACGGATCGCAAACTCTCCGGCTTCACGAACCGTATCGGTGCGCAAATAGCCATTATTGGCCAGAAAACGTTGCAAATCTGTCAGGGATAAAGTGCCGCCTTTGCGGGCCACCAACTGCGCCGCCACCAAACTGTCCGGTGGCATCACCCGTTGCATAACCGCATTCACCGAGGTCAGGACGATGCGGGGTTTAAACAATCCGTCCGCGGCCCATTCCAACATGACCGACAACGCCGCAACACGTTGCGCCACACTATCCGCATGGGGTGACACGCGGTCATAGGGAAGGCAATCCCATGCGGGAAAAACCAAGACATCGACATCCGGCGCAAAAAATGCCAGACATTCCGCCAGCAAGGCCACACGCACGTCATCCAGAGCAATATGAACCACCGTCTGTTTCCGGCGCGATGCATCCATCGCTTGCGCCGCCAAAAAACGTGCATCCTGCCCTTCTGGAAGGCCATACATTGTCCGGTATACGTGTGCGCCCATGGTGAGTACTTATGCGAATTTATGTGCCAACAATAAATCCAACACACGAGAGGCCAGAGCCTGTGGCGGGGTTTGCCGCCCGATAATCCAATCATACACATCCGGATCATTGTTGATCAGAATTTCTTCAAAAATCGTCAGATCCTCCGCATCAAACCCCTGGATATATTTCTCGGCAAAAGATCCGATCAACAAATCCATCTCCCGCGTTCCACGATGCCATGCGCGAAAGGTCAGGCGTTTCCGCCAATTTTCAATTATCTTGACGTCCCGTGCTGTTTGGTGCATAATAGTCCCCTCAATGATCGTTAGGAGCCTTATATTATGTCGTTTTCAACTTTCATCAAGGAAAATCGCGTTCTGGTCGCCGGAGCCGTAATGCCCTTGATTCTTGTGGGCTTTCTGGTTCTAGCCAAAACAATCCCCCATTATACGGTCGCGCCTCCCACGTATAAAGCCCTATACACCTCGTCCTCATGGGCAGCCGATTCCTCTGAAATCCGTGTGATCGTAAATTCAAATAATCAATTGGATATAGATGCCCGCAAAGGTGAGAAAAAAGACTCTAAAACCTATGTTTACCTGTACGATCCCAAAACCGACACAGTCGACACAACGGAAATCTCTCTAGCGGATAATGATACCGCCCCTGCACTGAAAAAATTCCAGACAATCACGCTCTTAACACAACCATCAGCTCCTGATGGTTATGTATGGACAGCTTATCGTCCCGGAAAAGGCGGATCGCTTGTGACAGATATTTTTACGAGCCAAGCAGCGCGCAATGGCCCATTTCTTGTCAAAGGCAACAACGTGATTAAGATTGCACCTGCACCATTAGAAAATGGTCTATCCTACCGATTCCTTGGGTGGGTGACTAAAGAAGGAGGCCCAAAAGAATGACCTCGCGTTCCGATGCCTTGGATCATATCAAATCCCTTATCACGCAATATAACCTGACACAGCTTGAATTAATGGCCTTGTTCCAGACACAAGCCAGCATCCAGCCCCCTAACGGAGCTGTATTGCAAAGAATCATGGTCTATTGTGGTGGAATCTTTGTGCTCACAGGAATTGGCATTTACAGCAACCTGATTTGGGATGACTTAAATTCTTTGGCACGTGTCCTGTTAACACTTGGCAGCGGCGTTATTTTCTTCTTTCTGGGACTTCTTTGCCTGAGCGATCCCCGTTATACAAAAGCCGCAACACCTCTTTTTATGATAGCCGCTTTGCTGCAACCCACCGGATTGTTTGTCTTTATGGACGAATATCTTCCTCATACAGAAAACTTTGCCAAAGCATCGTGTATTGTTTTCTCGTTTATGACACTCCAACAGATAACAACCTTTATGACTACCAAAAGAACCGTCCTCCTGTTCTTCAGCATTCTCTTTTATTACGGCGCAATCACATCGCTCCTATCCATACTTGAGATCGATAGCTCCCTTACCCCCTTTGGTTTGGGACTGTGTGGATTGGCCACCATCTGGGGTCTGGCCAAAACAGAGCATCAATCGATTACGCCCTTTTATTATTTTTTCTTTTCCATTCTGACAGCAGGCGCAGCATTCGATATTCTGGCAGACACCCCTTATGACGTTGCGTTAATCGCTGTCGGCGCAGGCTTGATTTACCTATCCACCTTCGCCGCAAGCCGCACGGTTCTGTCGGTGGGTGTCGTGGCCCTTCTGGCTTTTCTGGGATATTTTACCGATCGTTATTTCACCAATATCGTTGGCTGGCCTATTGCCCTGATTGTGATGGGATTCACCATGATCGGCGTCAGTGCCTTTGCCCTCAGATTAGGGAAAAAAATGACCCCCTCTTCCCCTACCTCCTCGTCTCTCTGAAGCCGTAACATCGACGCGGGTTAATTGTGGATCCTCCCTCCGGAAACCCGTGAGGATGGACCCCACGCCATTGTCGCATTAAAGGCAGAAGCCCGCGTCGTTGCGACTGCCAGATTGACCGCGACCGATGCACATGATGCACATGATGCACATGGGACTGCCAAGAATGGCGGAAACCGGTATATGTCGATATTGCCCAACCCCTTAGCTTTTCTGACGCCAACGGGAAAAAAGGGCTTTCCCAACAACAAACAGGACAATGCCTCCGATAATGGGCAGAATGTATGTATCAATACGGCCTTCGGGAATTAAAGATCCGACAAAATAGCCAAGCAGAGGAATCCCTGTGGCCCAGAGGAGAGCCCCTACCGCCGAATAAATTACGAATAGTTTGTAATCCATATGTGTCATTCCTGCGACAAAAGGAACTAACGTGCGCGCGAAATGAATGAAACGTGCAATCACCACAGTAAATGGACCGTAAGTTTCAAAGAAATAATGACATTTTTGGAGATGCGCCTCCTTGATGATTTTTCCGCCATATTTTTTTAAAAGAGCAGGCCCCCAGCGTTTACCCACTTCGTATCCAGCCAGATTTCCTAGAAAAGCAGCGATAAAGCAGCCGGGGAGCATAATCCATAAATTGAAAACATCCTGCCCCGCCAAAATACCGATCGGAAACAGCAAACTATCGCCTGGAAGGAAAATACCAAAAATAACCGCCCCTTCGATAAAAAGTGCGGTCCACACGCCGCCATACCCAAAGGTTCTTAAAAGACCGATCATGTCCATAAATTTTATCCCTGCACAGAAAATGTCAAAATCCGCTCTTTAGTTAGGATCTTTGGAAAGAATTGTAAAGGGGCGCAGATAAATGAAAGCTGCGCAGCCCCTCTTATGTGGGACGGGATCATAAAATACCAAACAGACCCAGCAATTTGCTAGCGGATTTGCGCGGCTACACGATCCCGAGCATCAATCGCCAGATCCATATCTTCCGGACGCCCTTCATGAACAACCGTCGTCACAACCCCGCGCCCATAGGTAAATAACACAGAGGCCGCAACCGGAGTCTTTTGATTCACGCAGGCAATTTCATACGCTTGACTTCGTTCCACCCCTGCGGCTTTGACCGGAGATGTATCGGCCGCAAAATCGCCCTTACATCCGGCTTTGGCCTGCGCCAAATATCCCTGAACGACCGTATCCATCTGCGCGGATCCCGCCGCACGGCGCATATCCGCCCGTCCATCCAGACGATCGGTTTTCCAACGATACACACGGCCGGAGGACGCATCCCCACTCGCCTGCACCGTGCCTTTAACCGGAACTCCTGCCTCCGCAAGAATATCTCCGAAATTTTGTTGAGCTGGTTGCGCCGGTTGGGATGAAATCTCGCTGCTCTGCACAGGTGCTGCTGGAGGGAGGACAGGCGCCGCTACAGAAGCTGCCACAGGAGCAGCCACAGCAACGTGTTGTTCCTGTGCCGCGATACGACCTTGCAATTCTGCAATCTTTTGGTTGCTTTGCTGTACTTGTGCCTGCAACGCTGCAACAATCGCGGCCTGCTCGGCAGTTTGGGTTTGCGCCAACTTGGCCTGATTATCCTGTGCTTTCTTTTGTTCGGCTTGAGCCTCCGTCACCTGCGTTTTCAACGCAGCGATCATCGCGTCTTTTTCTGCCAAGGCGGCTTTTGACTGTTCAGAAGCCTGTTGCGAAGATTGCGCCGTTGTGGTCGAAGCCTTTTCCAATTCTGCATATTTCTGGGTTGCAGCCGCCAGATCTTTGGTAGCTTGAGCAAGCTTACCCTGAACGTCCGCCACCTGTGTTTTTAACGACGCAATGGTTGCCTCTTTTTCCGCCAAAGCGGTTTTGGCCTGTTCAGAAGCGTGTTGCGAGGATTGCGCCGTTGTGGTCGAAGCCTTTTCCAATTCTGTATATTTCTGGGTCGCCGCCGCCAGATCTTTATCCAACTGCGCCAACTTGGTTTGCGCCTCTGTCAATTGACGGTTTTTCTCGTCCAATTGTACTTTAAAAGCCGTCGAAGATTTTTCCGTTTCCTGCGCCGCAGCCAAGGCTTTTTCTTTTTGAGCCAATTGATCTTTCAAAGATGCCACAACCGCATCTTGCGCCGATCCGGCCTCTTTTAATTTCGCAATCATCTCTGCTTTTGTTTTATCCAGTTCCGTCTGCAAGGATTTGATTTTCGCATCACTGTCGGCCGAGGCCGCCACAGTTTGTTTCAACGCCCCCAACTCCGCCGTCAAAGATTTTATCTGAATATCTTTTTGATCCACCTGATCCTGCAAGCTATTCAACTTGGCAATCTGTTCACTTTGCGTGATAGCGGGATCAAACAATTTGTTTTCCAAACTGCGCTTTTCCTGCACCCACTGACTTTCTTTCGATTGGATCAGGGCCCCCAGTCTCTGGATCTCGCGCTGGCTTTCCTGATACCGCCGTGTTGCCTGTTCCAGATCCCAATTTCCGCCCGCCGATGTCATTTGCTTGCTGTCGGACTCCTTGCGGATTTTATCCACCTGATCCAACGCGGCCGCTTTTTCAGATTGCGCGACCTCTAATCGGGATTGCAAATCCTTCACTTTGTCTTGCAACCCCGTATTTCCAACCGGAGCAGCATTCGTGGCCGATTTGAGAGCCGTGATTTGCGCCTTCAATGCTTCATTCTGCTTTTGCAAATCCGCGATATTCTGCGTCATGTGTTGGACCGCCTGTTGTGACTGAAGCGCGGCTTTTTCTTTATCGGCCGAATCGCCACTCCGTTTTTTGTCTGCCTCGGCCATGGTTACCGTCAAAGATTGGATCTGACTCTTCAATGTGGCGTTTTCCGTTTTCAAGTCATCAGCGGCTTTACGCAATGTCCCGATTTCAGCGGTGGAATCCTTCTCGGTTTTGATCGGTGTGACAGGCGGAGTCAAAGCCGTCATAACACTTTTTTGGTTGCGCAAAGATTCATTTTCCGCCAATGCCGCTTTCAGCTTCTGTTGTAATTCCTGATTTTCCGCCGCAGCCCCATTGGATTGCTTGCTTTCAAATGTTTTGCGCTGTTCCGCAATAGCACGACTTAACCGCGCATTTTCCTCCCGCAACAACAAAACCTCGTCCGATACCTTAGCCACAGCCGGCGATGGCGTATGATCCGCGGATGCCATCTTTTTGGCAACGGGGGCCACGGTGTCAGCCGCGGCTTTCGTCACGGCCCCAACAGGCACAGCCGGCATATCAGCGGTTTCATCCGACGGAACGATATTTTCAGAGGGCATAGGCTTGGCCGCCAACAACCCTTCTACACTAGTGGCCTCCGCCGATGCGGCCTGTGCCTTTGCAACAACTCCTGCATACGACAAAGATGGGAGCCCCAGTGCGGTACAGCCCAACAGAGCCGAGATCAGAACATGTCGATTCAAAAATTGTTTCGCAGCAGACAACGTGGACATGTGGCTCTATTCCTTTTTTATCACATTCTATTGGACGTCAGATCGAACAACCAAAACCTTTTGACCATTTTGGGGATCCACATACATTTCACCAACGGGACGCACCTGATCATTATCATACTGGCTCAATGCCTTGGACACCGCATCTTCAAAATGCCCGATTTGGGACACAGATTCCTTCAGCGCAAAATTCTTTTCTGAATTCCAGATCACCCGAACTCCGGCGTCTTCGGCCCAGACTTTGATCACCTCGACCAACGGAGATCCAGAAAGCCCGAACCAACGGGTTTCCGGAGGCACTTCTTTTTTCTCTGGTGTCTTTTCAAAAATCTTGGCCAACGGGTTTTTCTCGGCAGATTTCTCAGCAGATGTTGCCCCTTCTTTTTTCAGATCTTCGTCCGGCACAGGTGGCGGGGTCGTCGTGATCGTCGATGCCGGAGACATCATAACCGGATTTAACCCTTCCGAACGATACTGGCTATGCAATTGGTCTTTGCCGTTATCAAGCACCAAACGGTTCGCCGCATTTTGAAAACTTCCTACATAAGTAAAGTCTTCTTTTACACGAGGGGAATCCGGCGAAGCCCACATCAAATCAATTCCGCTCCGTTGCGACCAACGTTGCAACACATCGCGGACAACTTCGCCTTTGCGCGCCCGCCAGCTTTCAAACACAACGGAGGGGGATTTTGGCGGAATAACGGCCGCTGTATTGGAAACAACTGCCGGAACAACGGGCCCGGATGTCGGAACAGGCGGCGCATCCTGTTTGATATCTTCCGTCACAGGGGGCACCAAAGGAATGGGTTTAGCCGCCAATAAGACATCCGCTTCTTGAAAGGATTCTTTTGGGGATTCTTTTGCCGCGTCTTTAAGAGCGTCTTTCGGAGCAGCGGACACAACAGGAGGAACAACAGGAGGCACAACAGGGGCCGCAACCGGTGCTGGTGCGGGAGCAGGAGCCATAACAGGAGCGGGAGCCGGAACCGCCGGAACAGGAAGCGCCGACACAGGGGTAACCGGCAATGCTGGCACTACCATTCCTCCAGGAGGCAACAAAGACAGAGGTGCGGGCGCAGGTTCATTATATCCGGCAGGCGGTCCAGATAACCGGATCGGTTGACGCACCAAAGGTGCCTGAGGCGGTTGCATGATCGACGGTTGAACCGATTGCTGTGCCGCCGCCGGAGTTGATCCTCCGGACATCCCCGCGAGTGTTCCCGTCACCAAAATAGATGCACAGACAAAAGGAAACCCGATGGCCTTCATAGATTTCATGTTTATTATCCCCGATACATTGCGATCAACAGGCGACCCGATATACGCCCGACATAGTCTTTCAAATACCACTTTAGAAGTGCCTAAGCTGCTGTTTAACCGAATTTCATCGAATCTGCAACGCCTTGCGGCGCAAAACTTAGGCAATATCCTCTATTTTCTCGTCCCCGCCCCCCAGTTTCAGGGCCAAAGATGCATGAAGATAATCATCCAGATCCCCGTCCAGCACGACCTGCGAGTCCGTTCGCTCGACCCCTGTGCGCAAATCCTTGATCATCTGATAGGGCTGCAAGACATAAGACCGGATTTGATGCCCCCACCCGATTTCGGTTTTGGAGTCATAATTGGCCGTATTGGCCGCTTCGCGTTTTTGCAATTCCAGTTCGTACAACCGGGCTTTCAACATCGCCATAGCCTGTGCGCGGTTCTGGTGTTGGGATCGTTCATTCTGGCACGCAACCGCAATGCCCGTTGGAATATGGGTCAGACGCACGGCGGAATCCGTCTTGTTGACGTGCTGCCCCCCTGCCCCACTGGAGCGATACGTATCCACCCGCAAATCCTTATCCAGAATTTCAATATCAATCGCATCGTCGACGACAGGCGATACCGCCACCGATGCAAAGCTGGTATGCCGCCGCGCCGCCGAGTCAAAGGGCGAAATGCGCACCAAACGATGCACCCCACTTTCATGCTTGAGCCATCCATAGGCCTGATACCCTTCAATGCGGATAGTGGTCGATTTAATGCCGGCACCATCCCCTTCGGTCTCGTCCAATAATGACACTTTATACCCGTGCTGTTCGGCCCAGCGCGTATACATCCGCAACAACATGGCGGCCCAGTCACAGGCCTCGGTGCCCCCTGCCCCCGCATTGACCTCTAAATAGGCATCATTGCCATCGGCTTCGCCCGACAACAAACTCTGCAATTGCAATTTACCGGATTCTTTTTCCAAGACGTTCAGGGCGGCAATCGCCTCATTGACCAAAGCCTCTTCGCCTTCCATCTCGGCCAATTCGATCATGCCGATCTGGTCATCCAGGGACGTCTGGATTTTTTTCACTTCGTTGATTTGCGCTTCCAGACGATTTTTTTCGCGCATCAATTTCTGCGCTTTGTCAGGATCATTCCACAGGGTCGGATTCGCCGCCAGTGATTCTAATTCATCAAGACGCGAGAGGGCAACATTCCAGTCAAAGATGCCTCCGCAACAGATCAATGGAATAAGTGATTTTATCGACAATCGATTGGATATCGGCGCGCATCGTCAGTCTCTCGGCAGGTTTAAAGGCACTCGTAGGCCGTAATTATATTCTGTCACAAGACATATAGAAAACAGGGAAAAAAGTCAAAACCGAACGAGCGTACGTGAACAGATTCTTATCCAAAAAAGGACAGATCTCCCGTATACCGATTGATAAACTCGACAAACTTATCCGATGGGACAGGGCGCGAATAGCGATACCCCTGCACTTCATCACATCCTTCGGACACCAGAAACTGCTCGTGATCGGCCGATTCGACACCCTCTGCGATAATTTTCAGATTCAAAGACCGTCCGAGAGCGATAATGGTTTTGGCGATCGCCGCATCATCCGCGTTATTCAACGCATTGCGGATAAAAGATTGGTCAATTTTCAAGCGATCAATCGGGAATTGGCGCAAATACGACAACGAAGAATAACCCGTCCCGAAGTCATCAATCGCCAGTTCAACGCCCAATGCGTGCAACTCTTTTAACGTCTTGATGGTTTGTTGGATATCCTCCATAAACGCACTCTCGGTCACCTCGAGTTCCAGCAAATGCGGCGCAATCCCTGTTTTTTCGATCACAGACCGCGTATGCGCGACCAGATCACTTTGTTGGAATTGTTCGCCCGATACGTTGACGGCAATACGGATCGGATGGCCAGCATCATGCCAGCGTTTTGCCTCTTCACAGGCCTTTTCCATGACCCATTCCCCGATCGGGACAATCAAACCGGATTGTTCGGCAATCGGAATAAATTCGGCGGGAGAAATATTTTTTCCACCCTCTTTGCTATGATCCGGTTTAAACCATCGCAACAAAGCTTCAGCCCCGATAATCGTTCCTGTTTTCAAATCCAACTGGGGTTGGAAATGCAGAGACAGTTGATTGCCCTCCAACGCATTGCGCAAATCACGCAACATCTGGAAACGCGCTTGTACGGCTTTGTCAAAGTCTTCCAGATATTCGCGGATACAATCGCGCCCATCTTCTTTGGCACGGTTCAGGGCAATATCGGCGTTTTTCAAAACCTGGGTTGGATCCAACGCGTCATCGGGGAAGGTAGACACCCCGATGGACGCCCGGACCTGGAAACTTTCGTTAAACACGCGGAACGGCTCGTGCGAAATAATGTTACGGATTTTTTCACCCACATCTTTTCCGGTAATGACATCCGACGTCAGCGGGAACATCACCGCAAATTCATCCTCGCCCGTTCTGGCCACGACAGCACTCTCCGGCAGGGCTGTTTTCAAACGGCGACCGACAGCCCCGAGGATCGCATCCCCGACATTGTGGCCCATCGAATCGTTCACGTCTTTGAAATGGTCAAGGTCAATCGCCACAACCCCCAAGCGTACCATAGATTCAGGATCATCCGTTTGCTCGCTATTCGCCTGACGGACATAATCGGACAGTTTCTGGATAAAAAAGGTCCGGTTCGGCAAATTGGTCAATGGATCATAATATGCCAACTTATGAATCTGGCTTTGCGCCGTCGCTTTGACCTGCCGCAAGTTTTTGGCATTCTGCCGGATCAATTCTTGGGCTGACTGAATGGCACGACCAATATCGTCCTGTACATCATACGGAGATTTTAAAATATGGGGCGTTTCCGGATTCGAAATTGCCGCCGACAAATTATCCCGCAAGAACATGATCGGCTCGAGCAACAATTTCCCCAGCGCGATCATCAAAATCGTCGTGACAAAAGCCGACATCATGACCATAATCAGGATATTATGCCGGACATATTCGGCCACCCGATCCATAGTTTTGGTCGCATCCATCCGACATACAATATAATATGGACGGCCACCCAGATCCTTCGGCCGGAAAACCGTTTCATAATTCATTTTATTCTGGGATAAATATGTCCGGTCGACATCATTCTCGCTCATCACGCTCAGAACGACGGGTTCCCCGCCCAAAGACAGAAGATTAAAATCGGTTGAATAAATACTTAAACCGCGGATTTCCGTCATGGACAGAATTTTTTTCTGCTGCCCCTCATCCAAAGGCGAGACCAGCGCATTCGGAACTTTTTCGGCCAACATAGGTGCAATAACACTTAATGCATTGGCCCGTAACTCCGCCAATTGCTCATTCTGATAGTTACGAAGAGTCAACGCCAACATAAAGGCTTGAACAGCCATGATCGTCAAAAAAACGGCCAAGACAATTTTCCAGCTTAACCGACTATTCCAGATGCGTGTGGATTGCCCGTCAGATAACACATCCGACCATGAAAATGCCCCAGTCGCAGTATCATGATGATCTGTTTTGGGAACGGAGCCCGTGTGCCCTTCGATAATTTTTTCCATTTTCTACTTTTCCATTGCGGATGACGGATTTTTATCCCCTATGTTTCAGGGTATCCAGAGATCGTTAAAACTTGGTATAAATATTTCCTAATATAAAGATTACATCAAGAATCTGTTGTTTCGGAAAACGCAGAACGGATTGGAAGACATCCACGCCTTAAGACGTAGATTTTGGAGCATTATACAAAAAATTACACCAAAAGTGTATCGTTTTCGTCACGATCACAGCGTATCGTAGAATTCCAGCATTTTTCCGGCATTCCGGGCTTTTAATTCCCCGTCCTGCATCACGATCTGGCCATTGACGATGGTGGAAACCGGCCATCCGGTCACGTTCATCCCGTCAAACGGAGTCCATCCGGCACGCGATTGCTGTTGGGCGTTGGTAATGGTCATGGTTTTCTTCAGATCCACAATTGTCAAGTCAGCATCATAGCCGCGTGCAAGGCGCCCTTTTCCGACGACGCCATGCACACGTTGCGGGCCATAACACATCAATTCCACCAATTTTTCCAAGGTCAATTTACCATGATGGACGTGGTGTAACATCACGGGCAAAATGGTCTGCACCCCCGGCGTGCCACTGGGGCTGGCGGGATACTCCTTGGCTTTTTCTTCCAACGTGTGCGGCGCATGGTCAGAGGCGAGAATATCGACGGTTCCATTCTGAATGGCACGCCACAACGCGTCCTGATGATGTTTTTCCCGAATGGGAGGATTTTGCTGGGCCTTGCTGCCCAATATTTCGTAACAATCGGGAGCGAATAATGTCAGGTGGTTGGCCAGAACCTCGACCGTCGCGATGTCTTTATGCTGGGCCAGAAATTCCATCTCTTCGGCGGTGGTAATGTGCAACACATGCACACGGCGGTTATATGTGCGGGCGATTTTAATCAAACGCCGGGTCGCGGACAAACACGATTCCGCCGACCGCCAGACAGGGTGCAACGTCACATCGTGGCTGTCTTTTAAAATCGTGGTTTTATTGGCATTCATCATCATTTCGTCTTCGGCATGGACGGCCACAACACGACGGCCATTGGCCAGAACCGCATCCACCTCTTCATCGGTGGCAGACAATAAATCTCCGGTGGACGCCCCCATAAAGATTTTAACCCCACAGGTGCCTTTGGTGTTTTCCCATTCCCCCAAATGCGGCGCATTCTGGGCAGTTCCCCCCAAATAAAAGGCATAATTCACCCATGGGTTTTTTCCGGCGCGCGCCAATTTATCGGCCACGGCTTCGGGCGATGTGGTCAAAGGATTGGTATTCGGCATTTCGAACACCGACGTAACCCCTCCCATCGCCGCAGCGCGTAATCCGGATTCCAACACTTCTTTATGATCGGCACCTGGCTCGCGGAAATGCACTTGGCTATCGATAATTCCGGGCAAAATATGCAATCCGCTGCAATCTTTTTCCTCGGCGGCCTGTGCGCCCGCCAAATCGCCAATCGCCGCAATCTTTCCGGCAACAATCCCGATATCGGCCCGCACGGTCATGCCCGGCAGCACCGCAGTTCCATTTTTCAAAAGCAGATCAAAAGAAAGAGATGTCATGGCAAACCCTCGGTTATGGATGAATACCCTGTTTTTAACACCAAAAGCTTTCAGGAACCAAGGTGTTTTTTCAAAACTACAGGATCCCTTGGCGATGACGTAAAATCATGTCCTGAATATCGTCTTCCGAAAACTCAAATCCACGCGCCAGTTCTTCCATCAAAATCTCGCGCACCAGAAGGCCTAAATCTTCTCCGGACTCACACCAGACATCGAGAACAGGGCGACGATAGAGAACAATTTTATCTTCGCCATTCGCAATCTTTTTCTGAACGCCTGGCGATACTTCTTTGGCGGAATGATACAGTGCCAATAATTCGTAAGGTGTTTCCAAATCCAGATCCTGCACCGTAGCATCATCGGGAAATTCTTCTATCTCCAGAATGACATCTTCGCATTTTACAGCCAGTTCGCTGGGCAGCGATTCCAAAGCTTGGCGTGCAAAAACAGCCAAATCATCCGCAGAGGGCGAGGTTGAGAAATTCATGATAATTTCTTGCCTGGACACAACTTTCGCGGTCATCATCGTCTCCATCTTTATACTATAACTGAATTGATTCTTTTGAAGAATACCGCAAAACACGACACCTGACCACCCCCCCCCTCACGGGAGATGGTCCGTTTAGAGAGACCATCTCGCCCGTCCATCCAGATTCACTCCAAAAATGAATCAGAAAATTTTCAGGCAATCTTGGTCAGAGGGCGGTATTTAATCCGGTGCGGCGTATCGGCATCAAGGCCCAGACGGCGATGACGATCGGCTTCGTAATCTTCATAGTTTCCTTCGAACCAGACCACTTGGCTATCCCCTTCGAACGCCAGAATATGCGTAGCCAGACGATCGAGGAACCAGCGATCGTGCGAAATGACCACCGCGCATCCGGGGAATTGTTCCAACGCTTCTTCCAACGCCGACAAGGTTTCGGTATCCAGATCGTTGGTCGGTTCGTCCAGCAGCAGAACGTTGGCTTCTTCTTTTAACATCTTGGCCAGATGAACGCGGTTGCGTTCTCCGCCCGACAGTTGTGCCATTTTCTTTTGCTGGTCGGTGCCTTTGAAATTGAACGACCCGACATAGGCGCGGGACGGCATTTCGATTTTGCCCAGTTTCAGAATATCATTCCCGCCCGAGATTTCTTCCCAGACCGTTCTGTTCGGATCCAGATCATCGCGGCTTTGATCGACATAGCCCAATTTGACCGTATCGCCCACGCGGAAATCTCCGCTATCGGGTTTTTCCAATCCGGTAATCATTTTGAACAAGGTCGATTTCCCGGCGCCGTTTGGCCCGATCACCCCGACAATCCCGCCCGGAGGCAATTTGAACGACAGTTTTTCAATCAACAGACGATCGCCAAAGCCTTTGGAAATATCCGTGGCTTCGACCACCAGATTGCCAAGACGCGGCGGCGTAGGAATAACGATTTGCGAGCGTTGGTAAGTCTCGCGTTCGCTTTCCTGTAACATTTGTTCATAAGCCGCAATACGGGCTTTGGATTTTTTCCGGCGGGCTTCCACACCTTGGCGCACCCATTCCAATTCGCGGTCGAGTGTTTTCTGGCGCGAGGCTTCGGATTTGGCTTCTTGCTCCAGACGTTTGCGTTTGGCATCCAGATACGCGGTGTAATTGCCCTCATACGGAATGCCCGATCCGCGGTCGAGTTCCAGAATCCATCCGGTCACATTGTCGAGGAAATAACGGTCGTGGGTCACCATCACCACCGTGCCTTTGTAATCGGTCAGGAATCGTTGGAGCCATGCAACACTTTCGGCATCCAGGTGGTTGGTCGGTTCGTCCAACAGCAACAAATCCGGTTTTTCCAGCAACAAGCGGCAGAGAGCCACCCGACGTTTTTCCCCACCCGATAATTTATCGACCGGAGAATCTCCGGGAGGGCAGCGCAACGCTTCGAGAGCGATTTCAACATGGCGTTCCAGATCCCATCCATCGACGGCTTCGATCTTTTCCTGCAGATTGCCCATTTCTTCGGTCAGGGCATCAAAATCCGCGCCCTCTTCACACATTTCCAGACCAATTGCGTTATATCGCGCCACCATATCGCTGATGGGTTTCAGGGCGATCATCACGTTTTCAAGGACGTTTTTGGTCGGATCCAATTGCGGTTCTTGCGGTAAATACCCGACCCGCGCCGCTTTATCGGCCCATGCTTCACCGACAAATTCAGTGTCCAGCCCCGCCATAATTTTTAACAGGGTCGATTTCCCCGACCCGTTCGGCCCCAACACCCCGATTTTTGCCCCCGGGAAAAAGCTTAATGTAATATTGTTCAAAACCGTTTTCCCGCCGGGATATGTTTTGGTCAAATTGTTCATCACATAGACATACTGATAGGAAGCCATAATTGTTGTGTACCCTTTTTAAAAGCTGATGCCGCGTTTTTAGCGCAAGTTGCCCCCCACGCCAAGATATAAAAAAACAGACACGCCCCAGCAATCTGCTGAAAAGCTTTACATCCGTCATTCCGGCGGTGTTTTTTCGTAGAAAAAACTCACACAAACGGAATCCATGATGACGATCACGGGGTTTTTTAGAAAACTGATTGGGCGAAAGAGCCGCTTAGAATGGCTGAGGAACAGATTGAGACGCTGCACCAGATACTGTTTCAACCGCCGCTTTTAACTGTTCAAAATATTGAGTAGAATGAGTGGCTACCATTAAAAATTGAGAACCGCCTTCTCCTTGAAAAACATATTTTTTTCCTCGCCCCCTCCATTTTCCCTGCACGAATGAGGTGGGCTGTCCGCTCCTTAATTCAAAGGAATCTCCGCGTCCATTCCGCATCTTATGGACCACCAGACTTTGCGCCGCCGCATCCCAAATTACATGCAGATTTCCTCCCGTGGACTGACTGGAAACGTCCACGACAATCCGGCCTTTATCAGGATAGACAGATAAAACACAGTCCTTTGCCTCAAATAAAGCGGTATCTCCCCTCGCCGCCGAAACAAAGTCCCTCACCAAATCTGGATGCTCCAACCCAGCAAATGTCACGATATCCGGTGTTGCTTTTTTTCTACTCATCATACCCTCTTCCGCAATTTTTATAGACGCAATACCATTTGCCATAGCAGCAATCCGCCCCAGAAATCAAGAAAAACTTATTTTTTTACAAACGTATAATTACTTTTATAACACATTCTACTGATACACGAAAAATCCTGACAAAGGATTTTTCTCACTTACACTCCTGTTCCAAGAAATGATTGCGCATAAAACAAAGCATCACTCTTTTCTTCCAGAGATTTGTCGCGTATTGTCCTGGAAAGAGATCTTTCTGGGAAAAGTAACATATGATGCACAAGAAATTGTTTCTTCTGGTTTTATTGGTTGTAACCGGCCTGTCGTTATCAGCGTGCGGAAACACGTTCCATGGCTTTGGAAAAGACATGCAAGAATGGGGCGAAACAATACAGGAAACGTTTTAGAGCCTGTTAACTATCAGCTCGCCCGACTGAAATCCCGCCTCACATCATACATAGCCGATGACTTGGCCGCCATATTGGCCCATGCCATAAATGCCATCATGTCCTTCAACGATTGATTGGCCATTTTACGAGGGCTTTTCACCATGCGGGATACAAACTGGTTATTCTTGATCGCTTGAATTTTTGCCGAGACGGCGTCGTCGTCTTTCAAATGCGCGAGCCTATCTGCAACGGCAGCACGCAGGCTATCATGCATGCCCCACGCAATTTCGGTCATGGGATCTTCTGGTCCGTTTTCGATCAAAAGCTTGCCAAGCCCATCCTTGGCTTCGCAGTATTGTTTGTAAAGAACCGCAAGGACAGGATCGACCGAAATATACAGGCCGATCATTTTCCATTGGGTCTCTTCCGGAATATTATGTGTCACCTCAGGGTGCGCATACTCCAGACGGGAGACCATCGCATTCATTAATTCAGAGAGTGAGTGAGTGTCTGCCATCGTTCTTATTAACCTGATTTCACTCTCTTATTTACAGGAAATATGTGAAAAACTGGTTAATTGGAAAATATGTGAGCTGGCACACCCGAAGCCCCTGTCATGGAGATTTTGCGAATCCAAAATGGAACGCGTGCGGAGGATGACAAAAACCGCAGAAATGCAACAAAAGTTCTTGAACGGACACTCGGAAAACAGCTTGAGAGAACAGCTTGAAATTTCTCTCTTCCTATGAGAAACTTGTCCAGATTTATAAGAACCTTCTCCTGATCTCGCTCTTGTTGCCCCCTCCTTTTATCCACATTCTGTCAGGAGTCAGCAGCCACAGATATGAAACATATATTGCGCCTTTTCCTCGCCTTCGCCTTTCTGGCTCCCTTGATGGGCACAACCTGCGTGTCCGTTTTGGCAGAGCCCCCGAAGGATCTTCCCGCCAAAGGCATAATTGGAAAATCCAATAAACTCGCCCCGTTTACCGATGTCCAACTTCAGGAGGCTTTGGTTGTATCCGATCAGTGTAAAACCTATCGTTTTACCTCTCTTCACTATGATTGCGATTGCGTAGGCATGAAATTTCTGGAACTTCGTCAACAAAAAGGGGATGGCCCCCAAGCTTTCTGGCTGCGCAAAGACGCTGAAAAGCTTTGCCCGAACACCCCCGCCATGGCGGGGCAAGCCTACACCCAATGTCTGGATTGGGCTCCGGCAACCCAAGGGGAGAATTACAAATCTTTTTGCGCCTGCTACGGATCAGAATATGCAAAACTTTATGGCCGCAACACAACCGACAATCCCTATCAATTACAAGCGTTAATGACCAAAGCCCTCACGACCTGCGATGCCAACCGGCCCAATCGTGAAAAAGAAGAACGTAAATCGATGATCGATCAGATGAAAAAAGACGGCATTTACAACCGGTTATTCCCCTCCGCCCCCACAGAGGCTCCAGCCCTGCCTGCCCCAACCCTGCCCGTCAAAGAGCACTAAAAACAGGATTGTGGATCATAGGATTGTTGGTAAACTATCGGACAGTGTTCCGATATGACGCAAGATCCAATTGAAAGTTAACCCGATGAAATTTTCCCCCATCACCCGTCGCCGTTGGGCGCAGTTCAAAGCCAATAAACGAGGATTTTGGTCGTTGGGGATTTTTCTGGCGTTCTTTGTTCTGGCGTTATCGGCCAATCTGGTGGCCAACTCGCGGCCCTTGCTGGTGTCATATAAACACACGCTATTTTTCCCGACCTTTGTGGCGTATCCGGAAAAAACCTTCGGCGGAGATTTTGACACAGAAACCGATTACCGCGACCCGTATGTGCAGGATCTGGTTACCAAAGACGGATGGATGATCTGGCCGCCCATTCGCTATTCTTATGATACCATCAATTATAACTTGCCAAGTCCCGCCCCGTCCGCCCCAACTGCCGATAACCTGCTAGGGACCGATGATCAGGGCCGCGATGTGCTGGCCCGCGTCCTGTACGGATTCCGGATTTCCGTGTTGTTTGGCTTGGCGTTGACCATCTTTTCCTCTGCCATCGGAGTCA
>CAZMZK010000015.1:0-19033 GCA_964570705.1 uncultured Micavibrio sp. | reverse complement strand
AAATTTCTTCGAAAAACTCAAGCAATTCCACGCCATTGCAACCAGATACGACAAGCGTGCTGCACCTTTCCCCGGCGCAATCTATCTCGCCGCTTCTCTTATTTGGCTTAATTGATGACACGCCCTAAAATGATTAGGTAGAAGACACCACCATTTGTCAGAGATCAGAAAAAGTATTAAATCACGGATTGTCTTTACTGACCGCAAGATAGGCTTCTGATTCCTTCCCATTTGGATGAAACTTATCATGGATAGCTTTGAACTTGGTATAGAGAAGGCAATTTCGATTATACCAACCTCTTACATCATTCAAAATAGAGGTGTTTTCCTGAAAGTAATTTTGAGTGACAGCCAAATATTCTTTTTCCTCTTCTGGAAGGAGAATGCCACCGCAAGGCACACCATAAGGCGAAAAAGCAACCGTCCTGCCTAGAACCTTTCTGAAAATCCACATTGCCCGGGGCATATGGATTTCAGAGGTTATAAGTAGAAAGCTTTTTACGGACGAAGGAAGACTCTCACGACAAGCAATGGCCTCTCCGATGGTATCTCTTCCCCCTATAATTTTAAGAATATCTTTTTCAAGCACACCGTGCTCAAGTAGATATTCCGTGCGCTTCTCAGCACCAGGTTTGTCGTATTGAAGAGCGTGAGAAAAATATGTGCTCTTTCTTTCACCCAGAACCACAAGGTGGTTTATCTGGCCTTCTTGATAAAGGCGAATTCCTGCATCAAGGCGTTGCTTTGAAAGATTGGTAAGAGAACCATCAGGAAAGAAACCTCCGCCTAACACAACTGCCGTTCTTTTTAAATCCATGCTCACTTTTTTCCGCTGGCTTTCCGATTTCAATTGCCCACAAGCGGCCAGAATATCGCGGCCACGGGGACGACGGATCGGGGCATCATAGCCCGCTTTTTCCAAAATGGCCGCAAAGGATTCAATCCGGTCCATCGGGGAACATTGATAACCGCTGCCGTCCCACGCATTGAACGGGATCAAATTGATCTTGCAGGGAATATCAATCAATAATTTTGCCAATTCCCGGGCCTGATCATCGCTGTCATTGATTCCGTCCAGCATCACATATTCAAAGGTAATCCGCCGCATGGGGGACACGCCCGGATAGGTCCGGCACGCACGCAACAATTCTGCCAAAGGATATTTGTTATTGATCGGCATAATATCGGATCGGACGGCATCATTCGGCGCATGCAGCGAGATAGCCAGATTAACCCCCAGTTCATCCCCGCATTGTTCGATTTGCGGCACAACGCCCGAAGTCGACAAGGTAATATGACGCTTGGAAATTCCCAACCCGTCCGGATGCATACAGATTTTCAAGGCCTTGGCCACATTGTCGTAGTTATAGAGTGGCTCGCCCATTCCCATCATGACAATATTGGTCAGGTCTCGCCCTTCTTTTTCTCCGGCGGATGGCCATTCCTTCAAGTAATCTTTGGCAAACATCACCTGTTGCAAAATTTCATGAGGGCCCAGATTGCGCACCAATGGTTGCGTCCCTGTGTGGCAGAATTTGCAGGTCAACGTACATCCGACCTGTGATGACACACATAATGTCCCACGTTGCGGGGTTGGAATAAAGACCATTTCGACTTGCTGTCCATCCGACATCGCCAACAACCATTTGACGGTTCCGTCTTTGGATACTTGTTCGGTGACCAACTGTGGCCGGTCAATCACGTAATGATCCTGTAACAGGGCCCGCAGATCTTTTGGCAAATTCGCCATCGCATCAAATGATGTGACACCGCGTTGATACATCCAATTCCAGATTTGTTTGGAACGAAAATTTGGCAAGTTATGTTCCGACAAAACATGATGCATCTCGTCCAGAGACAACCCCACCAATTGAACGCGTCCCGTAGAATCCGTGCGCGGAGCTGCAAATTTTTCAGCGTGGGTCTGCACACTCATGCGAGGTCCCCTTCTGTATCTGTCCAACGGTCTTTATCCATTGCTTCCCCCAAGGATCCATGCGAGTTGCGGATCAAGACCGCCGCAAAAAACCCGTCCGTGTTGTGACGTTTGGGAGTCAGGCGCATATAGCTCCCCTCATTCGGCGGAGTACATCCTTCGGGCCAGACCGAGGCCAGATCGGCCACATCAAATTCGGGATGCGCCGCCAGAAAACGGGCGATTTGTTGTTCATTTTCTTCGGGCAATAACGAACACGTTGCATAGACCAATCGGCCGCCGACTTTTACAACACCCGCCACACGTTCCAGAATATCCGCCTGCACCGCAATCAAATCCGCCACATCCGGGCCGTAATTGCGCCACCGTGTATCCGGATTACGTCGCCACGTGCCCGTTCCCGAACACGGCACATCGGCCAGAACCACGTCAAAACTCTGTTTCTGCCGCCGGAGCCATTTACGACTTTTTTCATCCGATAACGGGCGTGTCTCGATAATATCACTGACTTTGGCGCGTTTAAAACGGGTCTTGGCCTTGGCCAGACGTCCGGCTTCCAGATCCATGGCCACAATTCGCCCTTTGATCCGCATCGCAGAGGCCAGAGCCAGTGTTTTTCCGCCACCGCCCGCGCAATAATCCAAAACCTGCATGCCTGGTTTGACATCACAGGCCAGCGCAATCAATTGGGATCCTTCGTCCTGAATCTCGATCTGTCCGGCACGAAACGCTTTGGCCTCGGACAGGAATACTTTTCCTTTTACCCGTAACCCCCACGGAGAATACGGCGTCTCGGTCGTGATGATGCCGTCCTTTTCCAACGATGCTTTGATCGTGGCCCGATCTCCGGCCACTTCGTTAATCCGCAAATCAAGCGTCGCGCCATGGCACATCGCCTCCATCTCCGGCACCAGATCATCGCCGAAATAGGCCTGTAACGATCCGGCATAGTCCGGCGGGCATTCACAGCGCACAGTATCCGGAGCCGCATCCAGACTTTGGGGCAAATAATCCAACACCGCTTGCTCTTCAAGGGTTATTTCATGCGGCGCATATTTTGTGCCATCGAAAAAGACATGAGGGTCTTTCTTGCCTTCCACCAGAACCAGATAGGCCAACAACCGCAACCGAGCGGTAACGTCCGGCGCGTTGGCCTGTTCATTTGCCTGTTCCAAGGCCCAATTCAGCCGCGCATGATGCCGGATAATACCATAGACGCGTTCGACAATATCGGCGCGATCTTTCGATCCGATATAGCGGCGATTGCGCATATAATCTCCGATCGTCAGATCCATCGGAACAGGGGATTTTTCAATGCGTTCCAGAATCTCCAGAACGGCTTTCATACGGGCGGATATAATCATGATGACGCGTTGTAGCAGGTTGACGTCCAGAAAGCAAAAGTAAAGCTTAGAACCGACTTATGAACTTACAAAACGTCCGTCAAAGAGACCTGCCCGCTTCCGGGTTTGGCAGGTTTTTGTTGGGATTCATGCGGTGCCCATCCAATCACAAATACAATTTCGTACGTGGCATTGACGCGGGGCGTTTCCTCTGCGGCGAAATGCTGGTGATAATATTGAGCCGCCTGAAAAAACAGCCGTGATGAGGTAAAACGCGAAGATCGTCCCGCCAACGCATTGGATTCCCCCATCCCGCGAAGATCGGATAAGAGATGGAACATGTCCCGATAGGCCACAGAAATCACTTCGGAATCCACGACGGGTAAGGCAAATCCCGCGCGTTGCAAAAGCCCCGCGATTTGCGGCTTACTGGCAAACGGAAATACACGGGGGCTGGCACCACCACAGATATCCAGCTCCGCCTGCATCAGGGCTGCACGCAATTCGTGCAAGGATTCCCCGCCGGCAAACGCCGCCAAAAAGACGCCATCCGGCTTTAACGCCCGCCGCATCTGGATCAAAAGCCCGGGCAAATCATTGGCATGATGAAGATCTCCCAACGACAGAATCAGATCAAAGGTTTCGGGCGTGTCGGCAAGGAATTCCGGTGTCGGGAATTCCATCCGCCGCGCATCGGGAAACAGGTCGTTGAAATAGGATAGGCTGCATGGCCCCGTAATCAGAACCGCCGAAAATGTCCGGGTAATATCGGACAAACGGTCACGCATTTCGCGCACGGTCCAATCATACAAAAACGCATGATCGGCAAAGCGGGAACGTGCACGCGCCACAAACCCTTGAATATGATCCTCCCGAAACAAAGCGGCCAGATCATTCATGGCCGGACGTCCCGACAACAGAGGCTCCATTGATCGTCGCGGCAAAACCATAGATACGCGGCAGAATATGGCGGTTATAAAATGCCGAGAGACTTGATTTTTCCGGGGCTTTCGCTGCAATCCGTTCCAGCATGACGCCCCCCGCCACACAACCAAGCAAATGGAGGAACGGCACAGCAACCTCTGCCACTTCATCCGGATTTCCCGCCCGTGCAAGCAGTGTGCGGGTTGCGGATTCCAGCGTCGTAATCGCCGCCTGTACAGCCGCAGAGCTGGCGCAGTCCTTCATATCGGCGATCCACGATGACAGAGCCTGCCCCTGATCTTTGAGCACTTTGCGAAAGACCAGATCATTGGCCTGAATGCCGTTTGTGCCTTCATAAATCGGCAAAATCCGCGCATCGCGGTAATATTGCGCCGCGCCTGTTTCCTCGACAAAACCCATGCCCCCGTGTACCTGCACCCCCAAAGAGGCCACTTCCACCGCGTTATCCGTACACCATGCTTTAACCACAGGGGTCATCAGATCGACCCGCGCCTGTGCCGCCAGATCCCCCCCTGCTCCTGTCACGCCCCCTGCTCGTGCTTTATCCAGATAAAGGGCGGCTTCATAGGCCAATCCGCGCCCAGCCAAGGTCAAGGATTCCATGGTCGCCAGCATACGCCGGATATCCGGATGCCGATCAATGCTGACCAGATCTCCGCCCGACAGAGGCTTTCCTTGTTTGCGATCGGCGGCATAGGCTTTCGCTGCCTGAACCGCCCGTTCGGCAATGGCCACGCCTTGTAACCCCACCGACAACCGCGCATTGTTCATCATGGTAAACATATACCGCACACCTTGCTGTTCTTGTCCCACCAGATAGCCAATGGCACCGCCCGCATCGCCGAATTGCATTGTACAGGTGGGCGAGGCATGAATGCCCAATTTATGTTCGATCGACACACAGGTCACATCATTGCGCGTTCCATCGGGTAAAAATTTCGGAACAATAAACAGGGACAGCCCCTTCACGCCGTCCGGTGCATCCGGCACACGCGCCAAGACCAGATGAATGATATTGTCCGTCATATCATGGTCGCCATAGGTGATAAAAATCTTTTGCCCGAACAGGCGATAGGTTCCATCCGTATAGCGTTCGGCTTTGGTACGGATCAACGACAAATCCGATCCGGCGTGCGACTCCGTAATATTCATGGTGCCCGCCCATTCCCCCGAGATCAATTTGGGCAGATAATATGCCTGCATCTCGGGCGTTCCATGGTGGCGGATCGCTTCGACCGCGCCCTGATTCAATAACGGGCACAGACCAAAGGACATATTCGCCGATTGCCACATTTCCTGAACAGGAAACGACACCACCCATGGCAATCCTTGCCCGCCGAATTCCGGATCAAAGGGGACAGCATTCCACCCGCCTTGTTGATATTGTGCATAGGCCTCACGGAAGCCATCAGCCGTTTTGACGCCGTCCTTTGTCCAGACAGCCCCTTGCCGATCAGCGGTTTCATTGAGCGGCGCAATGATCGTCGCGGCGAGCTTTCCCGCCTCCTCCAGAATGGCTCCTACCATATCGGCGTCCAGATCCGGCCGCCCCACATCGGCGATCGGTAAGACCTGATTCACAAGCAACGCCATATCTGGGATCGGGGGGGTATAGCTGGGCATAGAACGCCACCTTTTATGATGTTTGAAAATGAAAGACGGGTGAAACAGTTTTGTTGCTTAGTCCTTCGGACGCCAGTTTTTAAGCGCGGCAAAAGGATTGGGGCGCAAGGTTGCCGGAGACGGAGCATCTGATACGGCCTCTGATGGAACGGCCTCCACAGTATCCTCCACATCCTCTTTGCGAGGATAGGGATTGATGGCCAACGACAAGAATTGAATGACAACTTCCCCCAGATCCACCTGTCCATCCACCAAGGGTTCCGGATCATCCTTTTCGTCCAACATCTGGACTTCATCGCCTTCTTCCGAGGCTTTAACCTGGTGCTTCGCCCGGGAAAACGATACCGCTTTGCTGTGATCGGCGTACCAGGCTTCGAAATCATCGGCGACGTGCGATGTGACGGGTTCCAATGTGGTCACACATTCCTGAACAACATCGGCCTCGAAATGGCCGGAAATATAGAGAATATGCCCCCCGTTCTGGAGAGTCAGGCGCATGTCGGCGTCCACCGATAAAACCTCCTTGACCCCCAATCGTTCGGCGATAGGGCCCAAATTTTCCGGAGGAGCCTTCATCTTGACGGTTTTTCCAGCGGCAGGCACGCTCTCCGCAGAAAAAGGGGAAAACCATTCCGAGGAAGGAAGCTGTTCGCTAGGCTGCTTGAGGTGCATGTGTGTATCCTTGAGATAATGAGTCGGTATCAGGGAACCTAACACGTCCTTGCCAAAAATCCGATAGCCCCTGTTTCGAGAGTTCCACAACGCAATTTTCCAGATACCGCGCCATAGCCGCCAGAATATCCGGTGTCGGTTTGCCATCGGCATATAAATTGCGGGTTAAGGCATGCTCAACCTCCCCGCCACCCGCCTTGACTGCCTCATCGTAGGCAAAGCTGCGCCCCTTAAAATCGGACATCATTTTCTTGATCCGGCGCGGCACCGCCAAATCGCCTACCCCCGCCTCGCGGATCGACCAATCAAGATTGATAAACATGACGTCAAAAAAAGCTTGTGCCAACATGCGCCCTTCGGCGCCCATATCCGGACGGCTGAGACGGTTGACCAAAACACCTCCGTGAAAGCATATCATCTCGAAACGGCCCTCCATTGTGTCCGGAATTCCGTAAACGGTATAAAGAACCGGATTGCGAGAGGCCTTTACGACCTGCGCGTACAAATCTCTGGCTCTTTCACGGCTTAAACGGCCCTTCTTCGTTAGCAAGTGCAGCACAATAACCTCCGATGTTCTTTTGAGGCCCCGATCATACCAAATTCCTTCAAAACTGTGAAGAAAATAAGAACTTGCCTTTCCTGACTTGAGTTTTACCGGATTTACAGCTACGTATATCCTCATGAAAACACGTATTTTGACTCTTTGCTTTGTGTCTTTATCCCTGTGCGCGGCCTGTACGCCTGTGACCGCAACGCGCGGAAATTTGCTGGAAGATTACCAGTTAAAAGAAGTTTTGCCAGGGATCGATGGCAAAGACGATGTTGTCCGCAAAATCGGATCGCCCACAACTATTGCCCCGTTTCAGGACAATATCTGGTACTACATGGGCCAAAAAACCGAGAAAAAGGGGATTCTGGATCCCAAAGTTGTTAAACAACGCCTGATCGAGGTGAGTTTTGACGCAGATGGCAAAGTCGGACACATCAAAGAACGGCGTGATCCCAAAGATAATATTCCCCTTGTTCAACGCACAACGCCTGTCTCCGGAAACGAGCTGACATTCCTCCAACAAATGATCGGAAATATCGGGAAATTCAATGCCCCCAAAGGCAGTGCCGCCGACACTGCCGATGGCGGCATGAACCGGTAGAGTCCCCCCTCAAAAGTCATTCAAAAAAACCCCCGCAGAGACCAATCTCTACGGGGGTTTAATCATGTTATTTAACAGAGTGGCTTAGCCAATCGTAACGCTTTTTGCCACAATCGCCACCAGAATAATCGCCACAATATTGGCAATTTTAATCAGTGGGTTAACCGCAGGGCCAGCCGTATCTTTGTATGGGTCACCGACGGTATCACCGGTCACGGCTGCTTTATGGGCATCAGACCCTTTTCCGCCGTGATGGCCTTCTTCGATGTATTTCTTGGCGTTATCCCATGCGCCCCCACCGGAGGTCATGGAAATAGCCACGAACAAGCCCGTTACAATCGTTCCCATCAGAACCGCACCCAAGGCTTGGAACGCTTCGGACAGGCCCGCCAGTTTATAGACAACCATAAACAGAACGATCGGAGCCCCGACCGGCAACAGGGATGGCATCACCATTTCACGGATAGCCGCTTTGGTCAAAAGATCCACGGCAGTTCCATATTCCGGTTTTGTTGTCCCCTCCATAATGCCGGGGATTTCACGGAATTGACGACGCACTTCCAGAACCACAGCTCCGGCAGCACGGCCAACAGCCGTCATCGACATCGCTCCGAACAGGTAAGGCAACAGCCCCCCAACAAAGAGACCGATCACAACATATGGGTTTTGCAACGAGAACGGCAAATCGCCCAAATTCGGCAGATAATGCTTGATCTCTTCGGTAAAGCCCGCGAACAGAACCAGTGCAGCCAACCCAGCCGA
Organism: uncultured Micavibrio sp.; assembly: GCA_964570705.1. Classification (GTDB taxonomy): domain Bacteria; phylum Pseudomonadota; class Alphaproteobacteria; order Micavibrionales; family Micavibrionaceae; genus UBA1573. The sequence goes on along the minus strand of CAZMZK010000015.1, from coordinate 10,601 downwards.
TCCAATAGCATACCCCTTGGTGACAGCCTTGGTTGTGTTTCCGACCGCATCCAATTCGTCGGTGGTTACACGCACACTGTCGGGCAAACCGGCCATTTCGGCGATCCCACCGGCGTTATCGGTCACAGGACCAAACGCATCGAGGGCCACAACCATCCCCGCCAACGACAACATAGTCGTTGCGGCCGTTGCGATGCCGTACAATCCACCGAATGTATAGGCCAGATAAATGCCAATACAAATGATGATCACTGGCAAAGCGGTTGCTTCCATCGACACAGCCAAGCCTTGAATCACGTTCGTGCCATGGCCTGTTTCAGAGGCTTTGGCAATCTCGCGTACAGGACGATAGACGGTCGAGGTATAATATTCCGTGATCCAAACCAACAGACCCGTAACACCCAAGCCAACAGCTCCGCAAATCAGCAAGTCTTTTCCGGTAATGGCACCCCCTGCTTTTAAGGCAAGCTCGGTATCCAGTCCCACTTTCTTAACAATTAATCCTGTTACCAAAATGGCCGAGAAAATACCCGTTGCGATAAAACCACGGTACAAGGCTCCCATAACTGTCGTTGTCCGCTTCGTAAAGCGCACAAAGAACGTTCCGGCAATCGATCCCAGAATGCACAAAGCCCCAATTACCAAGGGCAACATCATCCCGATATTCATCGATGCCTCATCTGCAAACACGCTGGATGCGATCAACATCGCCGCCACCACAGTCACCGCATAGGTTTCGAACAAGTCAGCAGCCATACCAGCGCAATCGCCCACGTTATCACCCACGTTATCCGCGATTACAGCAGGGTTACGGGGATCATCCTCGGGGATACCGGCTTCGACTTTGCCCACAAGGTCAGCCCCGACGTCAGCCCCTTTGGTAAAGATCCCGCCGCCCAAACGTGCGAAAATCGAAATCAGCGATGCTCCGAAGCTCAAGCCAACAAGGCCTTCCAGCAACGGACGCGTTTCAAAATGATACACTTCTTTCAGGATATAGGTATATCCGGCAACGCCCATCAACCCGAGACCAACCACCAACATTCCGGTGATCGCACCCGCCTTAAAGGACACGTTCAAAGCCGATGCACGACCTTCGGTCGCGGCCTGTGCGACACGAACGTTGGCACGAACAGAGACGTTCATACCGATAAATCCGGCCAATCCCGACAAAATGGCGCCACCAATAAATCCAACGGCCACATGGGGGCCTAACAACATCCACAAAATCAAGGCAACAAAGACACCAACACCGCCGATAGTTTTATACTGGCGGGTCAGATACGCCGACGCCCCTTCCTGAATAGCAGATGCAATCGACTGCATTTTCTCGTTTCCGGCAGATTTGGACATCACCTGTTGATAGGCGACCTGCCCGTAAATCAGCGCCATCACAACACATGACGCTATGAGTAAATAGACTGGTAACATATTCGTTAACTCCCCCCATAAATGGGTTTAAGGACTTGATTTAAAATTTTGGATTTCCTGAAAAATATTGCGCCGCAACAATTCCCAGAAAATTTAACGGCTTAATGTACGCCTGTCCGAAATAGCTGACAAGGGGCTTTCATCAAGACTCTTCCCCCTCCTCTTTCCCCACAGGGGAAAGAGAAACACAGGCTTAAGGCAGAAAGCCTTTCGCCGAAGTCGGGTGAGAGAGGCTTTTTTTCGGTTTATACTTACACATTCCCCACCTACCTTCATCGAAAATGATAGACAGCGGGGGAAAATGCGGTTACAGACCGTTCTGTAAAAACAAACCGATCACAAAAAATGGTGTAAAAATGAACTGGCAAAAAACGGGGGTTCCAAACTCTGATACAGAACCTTCTAAGCGAAGACATACACACAAAGAATTCAATAAAACCACTCACTTAGAAGACGACGGTAAACAATGGCCTATCGGAGTCCCGCCCGCAGATGCCGTTAAAAAGGGTCCTCTGAAACCAACTCCCAAATAAATCCTCGCAATTATTTGCTTTTTAACACCATTCGCTCTATACTCACTCTTGTCGGGGATACCCGACTACAATGCTAAACGCTTTGTGGAATAGGCGTCATGGACCCGGGGGCAGTGCCCGGCGGCTCCACCATAAGTCGTTAGTTTACAGTGTTTCCTGTGCAGGTTGAATTTTAGGACTGCGTACGATCAACTGTTCACTGACCACTTATGATGGGGCCGAAACAGGATCGACATGCGTAATAAAGATAAAGTCTGCGTTCGTTTGAGACACGGTCGTCATCCGTTCAAGGCAATATAAATGCCAATGATAACGTAAAAACCGTAGCAGCCAATGACAACGTTTTCGTTGCCGCTGGTGAAAAAATCGCCGCTTAATTGCGCTGATGAAGCTACAAATCCCTCTGGTTGCGACTGGAGGTGGGGCGCGGGGCGGCCTATCAACAGAACAGCCCCATTTTTTATGCCCGCTTCTTTTTATCCCCTCTGTTTATCCTCCTCTCGGAGCAGCTTTAGCGAACCTACCCCTGCAATTCCGGCAGGTTTTTATATAGATCCAACGTTTCGGGATTGGCCAAGGCTTCGACATTGCGGACAGGGCGGTTGTGGATCACTTCCTTGACCGCCAGTTCCACGATTTTGTTGCTCTTGGTGCGCGGGATATCCGTCACCTGAATAATCTTCGCAGGCACATGGCGTGGCGATGCCCCCATACGGATGCGGGTTTTAATGCGCCCCGTAATGTCGTCATTCAGAGAAATGCCGTCTTTCAAACGGACAAATAAAATCACCCGTTCGTCATTGTCCCATAATTGCCCGACCGCGATGCTTTCCATCACTTCGGGGACTTGTTCCACCTGACGATAAATTTCAGCCGTGCCAATCCGCACACCCCCCGGATTCAGGGTCGCATCCGAGCGGCCCAGAATAATAAATCCACCATGATCGGTCTTTTCAATCCAGTCGCCATGGCACCACACATTATCAAAGCGTTCGAAATAGGCTTTGTGGTATTTCTCGCCATCCGGATCATTCCAGAACCCGACCGGCATGGATGGAAATGGCTTGGTACACACCAATTCTCCGCTGCCTTGTCCCGCTCCCATCGCTTGGCCTTTGTCATCGAAGACATCAATCGCATAGCCCAGCCCAGCGCCTTGAATCTCGCCACGCCAGACCGGAGAGATCGGATTCCCGATCACAAAGCACGAAATAATATCGGTTCCACCGGAAATCGAGGCCAGATGCACATCCTGTTTGATGGTATCATAGACATAGTCAAAACTTTCATGCACCAGCGGCGATCCGGTCGAGGTAATCACCTTTAACGCTGCCAGATCGAATTTGTCTTTGACCACGCAATCATTGGCTTTTAAGGCGTCGATATATTTCGCGCCCGTCCCGAACAACATGCATCCGTGACGATGTGTATAATCCCACAACACATACGGATCCGGATAGAACGGCGACCCGTCATAGAGCATCAACGTGGCCCCCGATGCCAAAGCGGTAATTTGCCAGTTCCACATCATCCATCCGCAGGTGGTAAAGTAAAAGACCTTATCCCCCGCATGGATATCGCATTGCAATTGGTGTTCTTTCATGTGTTGCAAGAGCGTGCCACCATGACCATGGACGATACATTTCGGAATCCCCGTCGTGCCGGATGAAAACATGATAAACAACGGATGATTGAAGGCCACCCGTTCAAAATGTGGTTCGGTTGCCACAAAGGGAGCCGTAAAATCCGCCAGAGTCACAGCAGCAGACAGAGCGGACAGAGCGGATAAATCCGGAGCTTCTGCCACAAACGGGACAATAATGGTTTTGGTAATGCTGGGCAATTTGGGCAAAATATCGACCAGTTTCGGCATCACATTGATCACTTTGCCATTGTAGAAATAGCCATCCACCGACAGCAAAACTTTGGGTTCAATCTGCCCCAGACGATCAATCACCCCTTGCGCCCCGAAATCCGGTGACGCCGAGGACCAGATCGCCCCAAGGGAAGCCGCCGCCATCGCGCCGATAATGGTTTCCGGCATATTGGGCATATAGCCCGCCACGCGGTCACCAGGGCCAACCCCTGCCGCGCGCAAGGCCTGTTGCAAAAGCGAGACTTTATCAGACAATTCTTTGTAGGTGATCTGGCGTTCGCGGGCCAATTCATCGCGGAAAATAATCGCCACCGCCTCTGGTGACTGATGATCACGGCGTTTCAACATATTTTCGGCCCAATTCAATCTGGCCTGCGGGAAGAATTTGGCGCCCGCCTGACCGTGTGGCATACGATCCCCATCGGTCAATGCCACGGCCCCTTTTTCCCCGATCACACCCGCATAATCCCAAAACGCCGACCAGAACGCCGCGATCTCGGTCACGGACCAGTGATGTAGATCATCATAGGTGATGGTGTCCGGAAAGCCCTGTGCCTTCGCAAAAGCAAGGATATGCGACGCCGCTATCCGGCTGTCCGAGGGTGTCCATAAAGGGCGGGATGGATCATGTGTCATAATGGTAACCTTTTCGACCTAGTGTCGCATACTATGGATAAAGTCTATGTAAGAATGGTTAATGACGCAGAAAAGACGATTTTACAAAAGATTTACAAAAAAACAGCACAAATCCTATTCTTCATCCCGATTAATGCGAAACATGGCAATCTTGCCAATCCGTTTTCCATCCAGTTGCAAAATCTTGAATCCCCAATGATTCCATTCCAGCTCTTCCCCCACTTTCGGAATACGCGCGAATTCGTGCAGGATAAATCCGGCCATGGTCGCAAAATTCCCGTCCGGTTCATATTCCAGTCCGGTTTGATTCTGGACATCATAAATCGACGCTTTGCCATCCACAATATAGGATCCATCGTCTTGATGCGAAATTTCCAATTCCAGCTTTTCATCATCGCTTTCGGGGAATTCGCCCGCCATGGCTTCCAACAAATCATGGTGCGTGACAATTCCCTGCACGCCGCCAAATTCATCAATGATCACCGCCATATCCGCGCGGTGGTTTTTAAAAATTTCCAAGGCCTTTAATACCGAAATATTTTCATGAATGAACAACGGCTCTTTCATGATTTTTGATACAATCGGCATCGTGTTGTGTTTCACCAAACTTGGCAGGAAATCCTCGCGGTGAATAATTCCCAAGGCCGAGTCAATATCGTCTTTGCCGACCAGAAGCTGGGAGCGCGATGTCTCGACGATCTGGTTTTTAATCCCTTCGTCATTTTCGCCAATATCCAACCATTCAATATCCGTCCGCGGCGTCATAATGGTATTGATCGGACGGTGGGACAAATTCAATACCCCGCGCAGCAAGTTCTTTTCGGTGTCGGTTAACAGGTCTTCTTTCGATGCCTGATGCAACAACACGCCGATCTCGTGGCTGCTTTGGTTTTCATCGGCATCACGCGCCCCGAGAACACGCAGCACCATGTCCGCCGTCCTTTCGCGCAAATCCGATGGTTCGGAAAAGCGTTTTTTCAGACGCGCCTGGGCGAATTGATTGAAAAATTCGATCAAGACCGAGAATCCAATCGCCGCATAGAGATAGCCTTTTGGAATATGCAGCCCAAAGCCTTCGGCAATTAACGAGAAGCCCACCATCAAGAGAAACCCAAGGCACAACATCACAACGGTCGGATGTTCGTTGACAAATTTTGTCAAGGGTTGGCTGACCGCGACCATCAGGAAAATTGCAATGGTCACCGCCGTCATCATGACAGGCAAATGATCGGACATTCCAATCGCGGTAATCACGGCATCCAGCGAGAAAACGGCGTCCAGCACAATAATCTGGGTAACAACCACCCAAAAACTGGCCCGGGCTCCTGTTTTCTTTTCGCCGTGGCCATGGCCTTCCAAACGCCCGTGGATTTCTCCGGTCGCTTTGTAGAGCAGGAACAACCCTCCTGCGAGCATAATCAGATCCCGTCCGGAAAAGCTTTTTCCCAAAACATCGAACAGCGGCTCTGTCAAACTGGCCAACCACGAGATACTGGCCAACAAAATAAAGCGCATCCCCAAGGCCAAGGCCAATCCAATTTTAACCGCTTTACCGCGTTGAGACGCCGGAAGACGTTGTGCCAGAATGGCAATAAAGACGAGGTTATCAATCCCCAAAACCAATTCCAACAATACCAGGGTCAGCAATCCCACCCAAATTGTCGGATCAAGAAATATGTCCATTTTTGTCGTACAAACCTTTGTTACAGAGGAGAATCACCCCCCCATGGTTTATAGCATACTCATAGGTAGATTTCATGGGGTGTCTAAAATTTTGGCCCCCTCCCGTAACAAATATGGAAGTGAACTTACGCCAAAGCCAAAGAAAGATTTCCGTAACAATATGATGATGAATTACACTCTGCCCGAAGATCTGGCAAGCGTTGATCTATAATGCCCAATGCGTCCCTTTCATTTTGAACAAAACGAATATTCATTTTCTGAATTTGCTCTGAAGTCATAAACATGTCCATAAACTCCCGAATAGGCTGGTATGTCGTTTCAGTTTTACATGCATCAAAAGGATAATCCATAATAATAATGGTATCGGGATTTACCCTTCCGTTTTCGACCAAAGCCAACAAATCAAATAATTCCTCGTATGTCCCCCATCCGCCAGCGGCAAAACAAAGAATGTCCGAGCGGTATATATCCAACTTTCTCTCACCGATCGTACGATGAATTTTCACACAATCATTTCCTTCATTTATACCTTCCAGCCTGACCAAGCCATGACATTGAATACCCGTCATACGGCCTTTTCCATTCTCGTCACGATAAGCCACAAATGCGTCCGCAGCCCCACCGACCACACCACGCGCACACCCACCATGCCGGAAATGAAGATTTCTGACAGCACATCCTGTTGCAAACTGCTCACCGATTCCAATATGCTGCGGATCGTAAGTACTGGCCGAGCCCAGGATAGCAACTGTTGGCCGATCAAATTTATCCGATCCATTAATATACCCCTGTTCAATGGACATGTGAACGGGTCGATCATACGAATTTAAATCCCTCTTGCTGGATCTCAAAGCCGTTCTTAACGTTGGAGCTAGAGAGAAAGTATCCTGGGCTCGCCGCCCACATAACCTGTGGTTATACAAAAACCCCTGCGTTTTTAAAGCCCACGCGCATACGGGGTCAATGTTATCTTCAACAAAATACAAGGGTTTTCCAGCAAAGGATGGATGCCCCACCTGAATGGTCACAAAAATACGACTAATAAGGGCTGCACGCATCAATGGCGAAAGCTCTAGATCTCCCTTTCCACCAAGAAGAAGTGCATCAACAGAGTCCAAAAAATTTTCGAATCCCGCTAAATCATCAAATGAAAGTTTTTGTTTAAAAGGTCGAAACCCTTCATCCAAAGAAATTTTCTTAAAATCAGAAAAACCATAACCATTCTTTTGAGGATCAAACGCCGATAACGTCCCCACAACATGGGATAGAGCATCACGCCGCGGAAATTTCAGAACATTACCTTTGACTCCATCGAATTGACAGGAACATCCAAGCCCTTGGGGAAAATCCATTACATTCAAAAACACCCGCAAACCATTGGCTGTAGAACTATTTCTGAGCAATGCAGCCTCAGACAAATCCGCGCGCGCTTTTCTTTCCGGATTATCATCCAAAGGAACGGTAAATGTTTCAAAATCTGCTTCTCCAACCGAAAGATCGCAGGTAAAAATCATATCATCTTGATGTACACCTTTTGTGGCAAAATAATGAACATCTTTTTGAGAAGGGGTCATGACCGCAAACAGGTAGACGGAATCATCGACATATTCGATATGGAGTTGGCGCTTTACCTTTTCAGAGAGAACACGCACCAATTCGGGAAGTTTTTCCGTATAAAAAACTATTGATTTCCCCTCTGCGCTGGCCACCATTTTAATTTCCGGCCCCGGCCACCAACGCTCTTTTCCTTCGGCAATAAAACCTCTCGATTTTTCAAGCTCCGGAAGATTAAGGTCAAGAGGCACTTCATCTCCCTGATCGTCCACGAAACGGATCCTTGCGCCTGTATCATTTGCAATCAGAATAAATTTTTCGCCAAATTTCTCTGCAATATGGGGGTGCATATTGCCAGCCGCATCATAAATGACTTTTTGCATGGCGATGCTTTTTTCTAAAGCATTCCCAACGCAGGTACCGCTTACTTCTTCGGGTTCAACAAAAGGCCCTATAGAACTGATAAAATCATACATCTTTAGCAAAGGCGCATCATTCGCCAACACAGCTCGTGCATCATGTATTTTTTTTGCATTTCCCGTTCCCAGTATCAATACCGGATTCTTATCATGGAATTGAAAAGGGTGTTCAACAGGAATGGGAGGAGTCGCAAGGCTTTCTTCCCCAACATGTTGTTTTATAAAACCGATAGCCTCCTCTGTGGACTCGGCAAAACAAACTTCCACAGATTTCCAAAAATCGTCACTGGCTTGTTTCTTTAAATCATCCCAATATCCATGGCGATTATCCACCACCAAAGTCCGTGCGGAACTTGGGTGCCCCACGTTAAACAATACAACACTCAAAAACTGATCAAGAGAATCACAATCACCCTCTGGCAAAACAAAACTTTGCGCCGTGCTGTGAACATCAAATTTACCGCGCGCAACACGTTCAGCCATCTCGGCACCAAGAATTTTTACATTCCTTATTCCAGCATCCGCCACAATTTGGGACCAGAACTGTCCTGCCTCGAACAAGGGTTTACACAGAACACTGATGCCAGTCACCCCTTGGGCCATACGCCCGTTAGGATTCTGCCGAGGCTGCAAAACAAACTGCTCCCAATTTTCATGAAGATTTTCAGCGTTCTCCATTTTCTTTAAAATCGCGATGATCCAAGCGTCTTGCTCATTTAATAAAGAAAGAGGGGGTTTTTCCCCCTCTAAAATAGACGCAACAATAGAAGACAAGCGACTCAGTGCCTCTGGCAACGAGGCAACACCACCCCACCCCCCCCCGTTTTATCAGAAAACGGCAATCTCAAAGAAAAACCTCTTGCATCCAGCATCTCTCACCTCTTTTTTCATCAAGATGGTGTTTGTTTTATCTCAAGAAAATAAATATGTCAATCTTATTGCTATGTCAACCAAAGGTTGGTCAGAGATCGGCCGGAGACGCATCCCCACCCCAATCTTCCAACCATAAATCCGGTTTTTCCTCACGGAATTTTTTGACCAAAGCGATACAATCCGGATCATCCAGAACAATCACCTCTACACCTTTGGATCGTAACAAATCGGCATTCCCTTCGGAATTGACCGTATCGCCCACCACCACACGCGGAATATGAAACTGCAAAATTGTTCCGGTACACATCATGCAAGGGCTCAGTGTCGTATACATGGTTGTGCCGTGATAATTCTTGCGGGCTCCGGCGGCGCGCATAGCCGACATTTCCCCATGGATAATCGGGTTATTTTCCTGAACCCGCATATTATGCCCCTCGCCCAAAATTGTTCCATCCGCATCCACCAAAACACCGCCGATCGGACAGCCCCCTTCCTTGTAGCTTTTCAGGGCAAGATCATAAGCACGGCGCATATATTTCTGATGGTCTAACATGGTAACCTCCTTTGGAATAGGCTTCACTCTTTTGATCGAAACAACAAACTGGAATCCCCGTAAGAATAGAATCGATATCCCTGCCTTATAGCATATTCATACGCAAATTTCATGGTCTCCATCCCCGCAAAAGCGCATACCAACATAAAAAGTGTTGATTTTGGCAGGTGGAAATTGGTCATCAACAAATCTACACACCGGAAATGATAACCAGGCGTAATAAAAATCGACGTATCTCCGGAAAACGGATGAGTCACGCCCTGTTCATCGGTTGCCGATTCCAACAGACGCAGAACCGTTGTTCCCACCGCAATCACCCGTTTGCCATTGCGATGGGTGGCATTGATCTGCGCGGCCAGATCCGGTGAAACGACTCCCCATTCGGCATGCATCACATGATCTTTGGTGTCATCCACCTTCATCGGCAAAAATGTTCCCGCCCCGACATGCAGCGTGAGATACGCCGTTTGAATCTGTTTATCCGCCAATTTTGCCAGCAGCTCCTCGGTAAAATGAAGGGACGCTGTCGGAGCCGCCACAGCTCCTTCTTTCCGTGCGAACAGGGTTTGGTAATCTTCTTTATCTTTGTCATCCACCGCTCGTTTGGACGCGATATAGGGCGGCAACGGCATTAATCCGATCTCGGCCAAGACGGATTCCAAGGTTCCCGCCGCAACATCAAAGGTCAACAGCACCTCGCCACCGTCGCGCTTTTCGGTGATGGTGGCCGTTACGCGCCCCTCTCCGAAACTTAAAACATCGCCGACATGCAAGCGTTTGGATTTTTTGATAAACGCCCACCACGCCAGCGGAGAATCCCGTTTGTGCAAATTGCATTCGGTGTGCAAATCCCCCTGTGATATGGGGTGCACGGATCGGCGGGTGGCAAACAAATAGGACGGGATCACCTTGGTATCATTAAAGACAATCAGATCCCCCGCATCCAGATGATCCACAAGGTTTTCAACGCAATCATCGCGCACATGCCCATCCCGAACAATCAACTGTTTGGCCGCATGACGCGGAGCAACCGGACGCAACGC
>CAZMZK010000014.1:0-19679 GCA_964570705.1 uncultured Micavibrio sp. | reverse complement strand
CCCCCGATGATGATCTATTGTTCAAAGTTCTGGCCAAGCGATTTTATGATCAGGGCTATGTGGTGGCGCCACCTGCGCTGCAATTTGCCGTGACGCGGATGGAACGGTCATGGGAAGCTCTCGATCATTTGGTGGAGGCCGCGATTCGTGATGCCACTGCGCAAAAGAAACCGATTACCCTTCCTGTCCTCCGTGATCTTTTGGGGCATGAGTAAGGAATGTTTCAAGGATAAGTGATGACACGCCCTAGGCTATGGCCACATCATCAACCAAGAATTCAACCGAATCGATGCCATTCCAATGATTGACTTTGAATTGCCCCAACAGATGCAACAATCGCCCCTGTTTGGATTGCAATAATATATCCCCCAAAGCCGTCCCGACCGACCGGAACGCCACAGCCTTCATTCGGGCTCCGCCCTCCATGTCCGTGATCTGTAACCGCACGTGGCTTTCCCCGACAATATCGGCCATGACAATCCGGACAGACGGCAGAACAAAACGGGGTTCGGGGTTTTCCTGACCAAAAGGGCCGACATTATCCTGTAACACTTTCACAAAATCGGGACGCACCCCGCGAATAGAGGCAATCCCATCCACCACCTCTTCACTGACAAGATCCAATCCTCCGGCAATCTTATTGGCCTCGGAGACAAAAAACTCATCCAGCGCGGCAATTTTATCCGGCGTGACGGTAAAGCCTGCCGCCATCGCATGCCCGCCACCTTTTAACAGCAAGCCCGCTTCTTTCGCCGCCATAAATAATGCCGCCATGTTAAATCCGGCCACCGACCGACCGGAACCGCGCCCTTCCAACTGTCCGGACAATCCGGGAGCAAACGCAATACAGCAGGCTGGCTTGCCGTAACGTTCCTTGATTTGTCCGGCCACCAATCCGTTTAACCCGACATGCCAGCTTTCATCCGCCACCATAATCAAGGGACGATCCGCCAACCCGCGTTGTTCGATCATATCCACGGCGTCGCGCATCATATCGGCCTGAATGCTCCGGCGTTTTGCGTTACAATCATTCAACAGCCACGCCAGATTTTTAGCCTCTTCCGGATCATCACAGGATAATAATTTAGCCCCCAAATCCGCCTGATGCACCCGAGACCCCGCATTAATCCGTGGCCCCAACACAAAGCCCGCATCATCGGGGGTTGGATCTTTTTTGATTCCGCCGACCTCGCACAAGGCTTTCAAGCCGATATTCCGTTTTAAAGCCATCTGTTGAAATCCGGCGCGTACCAACAACCGGTTGGGCCCTGTCAATGGCACCATATCACACACAGTGCCTAACCCGACCAGATCCAGCCAATCTTTCAACGGGGCTTCGGGGAGATTTTTTTGGGTAAAATATCCAGCTTCGCGCAAAGCCCGATTCATCGCCACACAGGCCAGAAACGTGACACCCACGGCAGCCAACATGCTAAACCCGCTGGTATCATCGCGGCGTTTGGGATTAATAATCCATGTTGCCTCGGGCAATGTCTCCGCTTGTTCATGGTGATCAAAGACACAAATATCCAGCCCGATAGACCGCCCTTCGGCAATCACATCAAACGCTGTTGTCCCGCAATCCGCCATCAGAACAATCTCGGCCCCTTGCGCCTTTAACGCATGCAACGCTTTGGCATTCGGGCCATACCCTTCGGTCATACGATCGGGAATATAGAGGAGAATGTCGATTCCGATGTGGCGAAAGAATTTCTTTAACACCGCCGCCGAAGTCGATCCGTCCACATCGAAATCACAAAACGCGGCGATGCGGCGACCTTTTTGAATAGCATCGGACATCCATGCAGAAAATCCCTGCATATCCGCTAATTTAAACGGATCCGGAAAGTCACGTGATAGGCGTGGAAATAAGAAACTGTCGATCTGTTCAGGTGCAACTTGCCGCGCCACCAATAACCGCGCCACAATTTCCGGCACACTGTAATCGGTCATCATCCGTTGAATGACGGCATTATCCACCGCAGGAAATACCCACCGCGCATCCATCACCGATCGATCAACTTTTAAAACTGCGGACATATTCTGACCCACTTCTTGTCCCATCTGTATTTGACTTTAAAGCCCCATAACCGGCATCACACTTTTATCCGGAAACCCTGCCATCGCTGCAAGAACACACGCTCCGGATGTCTCTGCGGTCAGGCCCATCACCTCACACGCAGACGCCTCTTCTGTCACCAGAATGCGATCCAACGCAATGCCTGCTGTCTGTAAGGCAGAGATCAAACGCTCTTTTATTTCGGGCATCTCTGCCGGAGAATGTCCCGTCACACGAACATAGAACCGTCCGACGAGATCGGGGAATCCGGCCTTCGGAGCCACCGATAAATCTGCTACCGGCTTTGAAAACGGCAAAACATACCGTCCGGAAATTTCATCCAGAATATCGGCCACCACTGCCGAAGCCGTTGGCCCCGCGCCAGCCCCGCGACCGGATACAAAGCTGCGTCCAACCGGATCGGCCTCCATCGCCACCGCGTTTAATACACCATCCACCTGCGCGAGGGGCAAAGCCTCCGCGACCAAGGTCGGGGCCACCATCTGCAAGATCCGTCCATCCGGCACCCGCCGCGCTTGCGCCACCAATTTGATCCGGTATCCCCACGCCCGCGCCATGCGGATATCTGAAATCGACACCTTCCGGATTCCCTCCACCGAAAGATGGGTGTCATCCGGAACACATCCAAACGCCAATGCCGTCAACAGGCATAATTTATGTCCGGTGTCGCCCCCATCCACATCCAGAGTGGGGTCAGCTTCGGCATAGCCCAAGGCCTGCGCTTCGGGCAATACCGTATCAAATCCGCGTCCGGTTTGATCCATCGTGGTCAGAATATAATTGCAGGTCCCGTTTAAAATACCCGCAAGGGCCGAGATGGTATTCGCGGCGAATCCTTCCCGCACCATCTTGATAATCGGAATACCGCCTGCGACCGCCGCTTCATACCGCAAAGTTGTGGTGGATTTTTCCGCCAAGGCGGCCAAGGCAATTCCATGATGCGCCAACAAAGCTTTATTCGCGGTGATAACAGGCTTTCCTGCATTTAAAGCCGCTTGAATGAGTGACAAGGCCGGATCGCCCTCTCCCCCCATGACTTCCACCACCACATCGACATCATCGCGATCGGCCAGATCCACTGGGTTATTGACCCACGCCACATCCGACAGATCAACCCCACGATCTTTGGTGGCATTCCGTGCCGACACCGCTGTCACGCGACATTTTTCCCGACATTCCGGATGAGTGCGCAAAAGGGTGATAACTCCGGTTCCGACCGTTCCTAATCCGGCAAGTCCGATTCGTAACCGAGACAGGGTCATGGTGTTAATGGCTCCTTATCCACCACCTTATCCACCAAAGGAACAGGCGGTGCCATCTCATCGGGAATGGTGATGAATTCCGAGGCATCGCTCACGACATTGCTCTCCAGAGAATACACACGCACGTCCTCATCGCGTACCAACATATACGGGTTCACCGGAAAGGCATCCGCCCCGACAGGGGGATAGGGCTCAATATCATTGACCAAGAACACGTCCAGCCATGGATCGTAAATATCGACCGTCCCGTCCGATATGGCTCGCCCCAAATCAAGCAATGAAAATTCTTTGGGCAAGGCTTTGGTATCATTGCGTTGAGTCGTGACATCATCCACGACCACCGCAGGTGTGCAAGATGCCAACATCATCATGGCCCCTAGGCCTAACATCACGTGTTTTATGTACATTATTTTCGATTCCATTTGATTTGCCCCATGGTGAAACAATCCACGCCCAAGAACAAGGTTAAACATAAGATTTTGAACAGTTTTCCTTTGATTTTATGCCGATATTCGGGCAGATTCAGGGGAGAATCCTTCACAGCATGGTTTTTTTATGTCCGATACATCCCAAAAACACGGCTCTGCCGCTCCGGAATCCGAATCATTCGACCCGTTTTCCTTTGGCCAACAAATGAGCGGCATTCTGGAACGCTTGCGTCCTGTCATGGAAAAATACATGAACAAACATGACGGCCATGAGATTTTTCCGCATAGTTTTTCCAACGGACAATTCCAGAACATGTTTATGGATTACTGGAACGCCGTCATTCAGAACCCGCAAAAACTGATTGATGCCAATCTGGAATATATGCAGAACATGACCATGCTGTGGCAAGAAACCACCCGCAAATTTTTGGGCGAAAAAAGCGATCCGATCGCACCTGCGGATAAAAGTGACCGCCGCTTTCGGGATCCTGTCTGGCAAGACAGTTTTGTCTTTGACTTTATTCGCCAGTCCTATTTGTTGACGTCTGGCTATCTGCAAAAAGCTGTCCGCAATGCCGATGGCCTGTCGCAAAAGGAACGCGATAAACTGGATTTTTATACCCGCCAGTTTGTGGATGCCTTGGCCCCCACCAACTTTGCCATGACCAATCCGGAAGTCCTGCGCGCCACACTCGATACCCAGGGCCAGAACCTGATCAAAGGTCTGACCAATCTGGTAGAAGATCTGGAACGCGGCGGCGGAGAGCTGGAAATCAGCAAAACACAATATCAGGCCTTTGAGGTCGGTAAAAATCTGGCCGTGACCGAAGGATCGGTCGTCTTTGAAAATGATCTGATGCAATTGATCCAATACACAGCCAGCACAAAAGACGTTTATAAAACACCCCTGCTGATCCTGCCGCCATGGATCAACAAATATTATATTCTGGATTTGCGCCCCGATAACTCGTTTATCAAATGGGCGGTGGACCAAGGCCATACAGTATTTTGCATTTCCTGGGTCAATCCGGACAAGAAACTGGCCAAGAAAAGTTTTGCCAGTTATATGGAGGACGGGCTTTTGGCGGCCCTCGATGCCATCGAAAAAGCCACAGGCGAAAAATCGGCCCATGTGGTGGGATACTGTATCGGTGGAACGCTTCTGGCGACCTCTCTTGCCTATATGACGGCCAAAAAGCTGGATAAAAAAGTTGCCTCGGCCACGTTCCTGACCACGTTGATCGACTTTAAACATGCGGGCGATCTGGGCATTTTCATTGATGATGATCAACTGAAACTGATCGATGAAAAAATGGACAAAATGGGCTTTCTGGATGGCAGCGAATTGCGCCAGACCTTCAGTCTGTTACGCGCCAATGACCTGATCTGGAATTTTGTGGTCAATAATTACATGTTGGGAAAAGAACCTTTTCCGTTCGACCTGCTCTATTGGAATGATGACTCCACCAATATGCCAGCCGAAATGCACCGGTTCTATCTGCGCAATATGTACCGCGACAATAAACTGTGCCGCCCGAATGGCATTAAAATCGGCGATACACCGATCGATGTCCGGACAATTAAAGTCCCCAGCTACTTCATTTCCACCAAAGAAGACCATATTGCCCCGTGGACATCGACCTATGAAGGCATGATGTTGTTGGGTGGCAAGAAAACTTTTGTACTCGCGGCATCCGGCCACGTGGCCGGCGTGATCAATCACCCCGCTGCCAAGAAATATCATTACTGGACCAACTCTCATATTGATGACCGCGAACATCCCGAAGAATGGTTGGCGAAAGCCAAACAAAACGAAGGGTCATGGTGGACACACTGGGCACATTGGGTCAGTTCGGTGACAGCCGCGAGCGGCAGCAAAGTTCCTGCGCGCAAAATCGGGGGCGGCAAACTAAAAGCCATCGAACCCGCCCCTGGCCGGTATGTGAAAAAGAAAGTGTAGCTTTCTCTTCTCTTTCTGCTACCTTTTTTTAGGCTTCTTTTCTGCTGAATAGGCGGGGCTGTATCTGTTTTCAATCAAGGCGAGAACAGCACGGAGGCCAGTGTCGGCTCCACCTTTTGGACGGCCAGGTTTACCTGTGGATTCCCATGCGTAATGATCCAGATGGATCCAGTCAATCCCGTCGCCAACAAAGCTCTGCAGGAATAGGGCGGCTGTGATCGATCCGGCGGGGTTGTTCCCGCTGTTACTTAAATCGGCATTGGGCGAGAGAATATCGCTGCGATAATTCTCCCACAATGGCATGTGCCACAGAGGATCATTCACCTCCATCGACAGGGTTTGCAGCGTGTGCGCCAGATCATCGTTGTTGGAATAGATCGGCGCGATCTCATACCCTGTGGCGACGCGACCAGCGCCCGTCAATGTGGAAAAATCAATCAAGAGATCGGGCGATTCTTCGGAGGCCAGTGTCAAGCAATCGGCCAGAACCAGACGCCCTTCGGCATCGGTGTTGTTGATTTCTACGGTCAGGCCTTTGCGGGAATGGAGGATGTCACCCGGGCGATAGGCTCGCCCCGAGACCGAGTTTTCGACCGCAGGGATAAGGACGCGCAGACGCACAGGCAGCTTGAGCGCCATAATCATATAAGCAACGCCCAGCGCCATGGCTGCCCCGCCCATGTCTTTTTTCTGAAGGGCCATTGCGGCGGAAGGTTTCAAGTCGTAGCCACCGGTATCAAAGCAGACACCTTTGCCGACCAGTGTGACTTTGGGATGTTTGGCGTGTCCCCATGTGATATCGACCAGACGCGGGCGGCGTTCGCTGCCATCGCCGACACCATAGATCAGCGGGAAATTTTCGGTGATCAGGTCGGTGTCCACAATCACGCGGGATTTGGCCTTGAAGATCTTTGCGACCATCACGGCGGCATCGGCCAAAGCTTGCGGCCCCAACGCATTGGACGGCAAATTCACCAGATTTCGCACCATGTAAATGGCGCGGGCCAAGGATTCTGCGCGTGTGGTATCGGCCCCCTTGGGTTGGATCAATTGCGGGAAATCGGTTGCGGCCGTTTTAAAGGCGGTAAAGCGGTAACAGGCCAAAATCCATCCGGTCACCAGATGGGTGGCGTGTTCGGTGGTCAGGGAATCCGATTCGATATGGAATTTGCCGTTTCCGATTTTATCGACGCAGGGGCAAATGGTGTAAAGGCCAATGGCGTTGCTGTATCCGACGATGACGGCTGCGAGTTTTCCATCATCGCCATAGGTGAGGGCGACGCTGCCTGCCTTGGCGGTAAAGCTTTGTGCGGCAAGTTGGTTGATGGTTTCTTTGGATTGGGAGGCAATCCATTTCGAAAATTGCGCGCTTTCTACCAAATAAATCGGGGTTGATTTCGCACGGGTGGCCGTTGGCAGAATTACATCTGGAAGTGACAGGATATCATAGTGTTGATGATCCGGTTTTGCTGTGCGGGACGATGATTTTTTTGCAGGAGCCATGATGGGGGGAACCTATTCAGAGTCAGGGTTTTAATGACTTTAGCACATGTCTGCGCCAGAGACAGAGTAAAATAAGAGATGTATTCGTGAGAGCCATAATCAAGGGATAAAGAATGGTTGTCCATGACATGTGTGAGAGGGCGCAAAGCGATAATGCAACCGATATCGTGACCAACCCGTAAGAGAAAAGATGTTCGTCATAGGGTTTATGAAATGATTTCCGCAGGGTAGGGTACATCCCAACGGCGTTGATGAGTGAGGCCAGAACCACCGACAAAAGTGGATCCTTGGTGAATACCCATGGAATAATAGCGATAACAGATGCCGTTAATGAGAGTGTGTCGCTTTTGGTAATTGTTTTTTCGCCAAAATGCAAAAGGGCAAGGATTGTGTTGATGGCACACGCCAACGTGGCAATGCCGGTCGCCCATGCTCCCGCCCCACCGCCTTCCTGAATTTGTGCCAGAAACGCAATGGCGGTTAAAATCGTGAAGACAAGCCACGTATACAGATGGGGCTTTGTCTGTCCCTTTAAAATCGACCCAATATAAATCCCGCCCGCTATTCCCCGGATCAGGAAGGCCGCGGCGCCGATGACAACTGGGAACATGAAATCCATGAATAAGGGGCCTTAAGGGAAAGGGATATTAAGGGAAATGAACATTGCCCATTGTTTTCTGATAGCCGGGATCGACGGGAACGGATCCGGTTCCCCCTGCTGCAGCGCTTTTTGCTCCGGTTTTCGGTTTTGTCAGGGAGTCACGTAACAGGATAATACTAATCCGGCGGTTTTGCGGATCCATGGGGGCATCCGGCTTTAAGTGTTCGGTATCGGCTTTCCCGACGACGTTAGAGAGTTTCTTTTGTTCTATCCCGGCCTTTAACAGGACACGGCGGCTTGCGTTGGCGCGGTCTGCGGATAATTCCCAGTTGGTGTAGTTGGCTCCATTGGAGTAGGGAGCCCCATCCGTATGGCCTCGGACAGAAATCTGGTTGGGCATTTTTTTGATGATTTCGGCGACCATGCCTAAGAGTTGAACCGTTTTCTCATAGGGTTGAGCACTTCCGGTAGGAAACATGGATTCGCCATCCCGATCGACAATCTGGATCCGTAATCCTTCGGGTGTCATGTCGACCACCAGATTCTTTGTCAGTCCTTTTAAATCGGATTCCTTGATTTTTGCCATAATCAAGGGATAAAGAATGGTTGTCCATGACATGTGTGAGAGGGCGCAAAGCGATAATGCAACCGATATCGTGACCAACCCGTAAGAGAAAAGATGTTCGTCATAGGGTTTATGAAATGATTTCCGCAGGGTAGGGTACATCCCAACGGCGTTGATGAGTGAGGCCAGAACCACCGACAAAAGTGGATCCTTGGTGAATACCCATGGAATAATAGCGATAACAGATGCCGTTAATGAGAGTGTGTCGCTTTTGGTAATTGTTTTTTCGCCAAAATGCAAAAGGGCAAGGATTGTGTTGATGGCACACGCCAACGTGGCAATGCCGGTCGCCCATGCTCCCGCCCCACCGCCTTCCTGAATTTGTGCCAGAAACGCAATGGCGGTTAAAATCGTGAAGACAAGCCACGTATACAGATGGGGCTTTGTCTGTCCCTTTAAAATCGACCCAATATAAATCCCGCCCGCTATTCCCCGGATCAGGAAGGCCGCGGCGCCGATGACAACTGGGAACATGAAATCCATGAATAAGGGGCCTTAAGGGAAAGGGATATTAAGGGAAATGAACATTGCCCATTGTTTTCTGATAGCCGGGATCGACGGGAACGGATCCGGTTCCCCCTGCTGCAGCGCTTTTTGCTCCGGTTTTCGGTTTTGTCAGGGAGTCACGTAACAGGATAATACTAATCCGGCGGTTTTGCGGATCCATGGGGGCATCCGGCTTTAAGTGTTCGGTATCGGCTTTCCCGACGACGTTAGAGAGTTTCTTTTGTTCTATCCCGGCCTTTAACAGGACACGGCGGCTTGCGTTGGCGCGGTCTGCGGATAATTCCCAGTTGGTGTAGTTGGCTCCATTGGAGTAGGGAGCCCCATCCGTATGGCCTCGGACAGAAATCTGGTTGGGCATTTTTTTGATGATTTCGGCGACCATGCCTAAGAGTTGAACCGTTTTCTCATAGGGTTGAGCACTTCCGGTAGGAAACATGGATTCGCCATCCCGATCGACAATCTGGATCCGTAATCCTTCGGGTGTCATGTCGACCACCAGATTCTTTGTCAGTCCTTTTAAATCGGATTCCTTGATTTTTTCTTCGATCTGTTCTTTGACTTTTTCAAATTCGGCGTCTTCGCGTTTTTTTAATTCGGCTTGCAATTGTTCTTGCGAGAGTTGTTCCGGATTAACTTTGGTGTTTTGGTCTGTCGGAGTCTGGTCGTTATGCACAATCGGTTGAACGTCGGTCGCGCGCGCGCCTTCGGTCGAAACGGTCAGCCCCCCCATAACACCACCCGCGCCACTGGTCGAGCTGGACACTTCCATCGGGGTTGGGTCAAAATATTCCGAAATACCTTTGCGTTGCTCTTCGGTTGTGGCATTTAACAGCCACATAAGCAGAAAGAACGCCATCATCGCGGTCACAAAGTCGGCATAAGCCACTTTCCATGCGCCGCCATGGTGGCCGCCACCACCTTTAATGACTTTCTTGATAACAATAATCGGAGCTTTTTCTTCCGGATTCTTGGCCACAATACACGCCCTTTCTTAAGCCGGAGCAGGCAGAGCGTTGAGGCTTTCTTCCAATTCCTGGAAGGATGGCTGGACATCATGCGGCAGGAATTTACGCGCAAATTCCACAGCGACTTGTGGAGCTGCCCCTTGCAGGAAGGCCAGAACACCGACTTTCAGGCAGCGATAATACATGACTTCGGTTTCGGCGCGGGCATTCATCGCTCCGGCAATCGGGCCGATCAGACCATAGGCCAGAAACACCCCGAGGAATGTTCCCACCAACGCACCACCAATCATCCCCCCCAGAACGGCGGGAGGTTCATTAATTGACGCCATGGTTTTAATAACCCCCAACACAGCGGCCACAATCCCCAGAGCCGGAACCCCGTCGGCCATGGTTTGAATGGCATGTCCCGGGTGTCCGTAATGGGCTTCGATGGTGCTGATTTCTTCATCCATCAGGGATTCAATGGTCATCGGGTTATCGTTGCCCAAGGAAATAATGCGCAAATAATCGCACAAGAATACACTCGCATGATGGTTGTGGGCAAAGGATGGGAAATTGTTAAAAATTGTACTGTCATGCGGGTTTTCGATGTGGGCCTCGAGTGCCAGCCAGCCTTTTGTTCGCACCAGTTTGAAGATGGAGAACATCATTCCCAACAATTCCATGTAGTCTTTTTTGTTATAGGCCGATGGCTTGCTCAGACATTTGAAGGCGCCCATCGTGTCTTTGATTACAGTCGGCGGGTTTGCCACCAGAAAGGCGGCCACAGCGCATCCGAAAATAATCGTGAATTCCCCGGGGAGTGCACTGAGAATAACCATGACAATTTTGACAAAATGCTCAAAATTAAAGTGCATGGCAATCAAGAGACCGCCAAAGGTAAAGACAAGAACAAGAGCGATACCGGCAAACTTCATAGGGACCTGATCAGATATTCGGTTGGAATTAAGGTAGAATCGTACGCCCTATGATGCCATAGACGAGGCTGCGGGATAAGGCCCTTTTTTCATTTTTCAGCCGAGAATAACGTCGTGGATCATTTTTATGTTCAAAACGATCAAAAGAATTGCGATAAATCCACAGGTTGCGCTTAACCAAAGTGGCGCGACATAGGTTCCCATTTTGCGTTTATTTGCCGTAAACAGAACAAGCGGAACAACCGCAAACGGCAATTGCAGACTGAGGATTACTTGCGACAGGATCAATAATTTTCCCACACCTTCCTGACCATATAATGTGGTGACGATCATGGCCGGAACAATGGCGATGCCGCGGGTGATCATCCGGCGCACCCATGGGGCTACACGGATATTGATAAAGCCTTCCATCACAATCTGTCCGGATAAGGTCGCGGTCACAGTGGAATTTAACCCACAGCACAACAACGCCACCGCGAATAAGGTGGCGGCCAAAGATGTGCCCAGCAGCGGCGTTATCATCTGATGGGCTTCGGTCAGGTCGGTCATGCCGGTATGGCCCGTGCTGTGAAAGGTTGCAGCGGCCAGAATAAGGATCGAGGCATTAATGCTGAGGGCCAGCATAAGGGCTAGAGTGGAATCCAGTGTGGCCATGCGGATGGCCGATGTTTTTGCCGTGGGGGTAGTCTCGATGGCGCGGGTTTGGACCAGAGCCGAATGCAGATACAAATTATGCGGCATGACGGTGGCCCCGATAATGCCCAGGGCAATGTACAGCATCGACGGGTTGGTAATAATATCGGTGGTCGGAACAAATCCGTGGGCGACGCTGGACATATCGGGGGAGGCCAGAAAGATCTGGACAGCAAAACACCCGAAAATGACGCATAACAACGTGATGATAAAGGCTTCGATCCATCGGAACCCCAGACGTTGCAACGCCAGAACCAGAAAGACATCCAGTCCGGTGATCACGACCCCCCATTCCAAAGGAATATGAAAGAGTAAATATAATCCGATGGCGGTCCCAATGACTTCGGCCAGATCGGTTGCGCAAATGGCCAGTTCCGCCAGAATCCATAAACAGAAAGATACAGGGCGGGAATAACTGGCCCGACACATTTGCGCCAAATCGCGTCCCGTGGCAATGCCCAGACGGGCACATAAAGATTGCAGCAATATGGCCATGATATTCGAGATCAGGCAGACCGAGAGCAGGGTATATCCGAATTGCGCCCCACCTGTGAGAGCCGTGGCCCAGTTTCCGGGGTCCATATATCCTACGGCGACCAGATAGCCGGGCCCCATAAAGGCAAAGAATTTGCGAAATAGGCCAGCGCGTGAGGGGACCGTCACTGATCCGTGGGATTCAGGGAGGCTTTTCTGTGTCAGGTGCTCTGTCATATCCTTGGGGGTCATAATAGGCGCAGCATAGCACCTTCTTTATACAGATGTTCGTTTTTTATGCCGCCATTTGGTAAGTTGGCGGGAAAAAAGTACTTTTTCTCGTTGCGTAGGGAACTTCATCCTTGAAGTGGTGACAAGAAATGGATTAAATGAGCCTATCTTCTAAAAAATTGGAAAAATCCGATGTCAAAATTTATACTTACAGTTATTTGTGCTGCCTTGGTTTCTTGCCTCACTACTGCGACCCTTTTTCATTTTTTTACGAAATCCCAGTCAGATTCTTCGGCCCATATTATTCCAAATGAAAGTGCATATAATAGAGTCATGAGAACGAAAGTTCTTCGCTGTGGCTATGTTGTTTATCCACCAACCATTATTCGCGATGAAAATACTCAGCAATTCTCTGGAATTATGCATGATGTTATCGAGAAAATTGCTCATCGTTTGGAGATTAAAGTAAATTGGGTTGAGGAAGCTACTTGGGCTACTTATATGGAGGGACTTTATACAGGGAGATATGATGCTGTTTGTGCCGCAGCTTGGGCAAATAATTTAGGTGAGTGGCCTCGTAGTGAGACGGTTGGCCCTTTGTTTTATTCAGGAATTGGTATTTGGGTTCGTGCGGATGACCATAGATTTGACAAAGATCTATCATTAATCAATGATCCGCAGGTTACTATTGCAAGCATAGACGGTACAATACCTGGAAGAATTGCTGCCGTAGATTTTCCGAAGGCTAAGATTTTGTCTTTACCTCAATCTGGAGATCATTCGCTTAATATGCTGAATGTTGTCGATAAGAAAGCTGATCTAACCATGGCGGAAACATATACAGGAAATGAGTTTCTCTCTCATAACCGCGGAACATTGAGGAATATAACTCCTCAAAACCCCGTGAGAATTTATCCTAATGTGTTTTTGGTGGCAAAGGGCGAACATGATTTGCAAAGCATGTTGCAAATGGTGTTAAATGATATGCAAAACAATGGTGAAGTAGAAAAGATTCTGCAGAAGTATGAATCTTATCCCGGCAGTTTCTATCGCCTTCAGAAACCCTACTCCCATTGATATTAATTAATACGCTGAGCGTCAATGTGACAAGTCGGGCGCAGCATAGCACCTTCTTTATACAGATGTTCGTTTTTGCTTTTGCGGGTACATTCAATGACTTTGGTTTTTAGGGCATCAACTTTTTTCTGGACGATGCACTGCTCTTCTCTTTTGAATTTAAAGGCGGAGCGGATATCGCGCTTGGACAGGGCCACTCCCGATGTTTCGAGAAGGCGGAGAATGGAATCGGTGTCTGGGAGTGTCATGATCCCATTCTATCGGAATTATGGAGATCTGTCATTCCCAATCGCAGGAATAACGGAAAGTGCTTGTTCAGAAGTTAGAACTTGTCTGAGCTCCTCGATGAATTTCCGACCGTCTGCAACAATAGCGGGATAAATCTCTACCGTTTTGTTTTTCAAGAAAAAATCGTCAAAGCATATATTTTCCTGAAAACAGGAAAGTCGGTAGAGCGTATGACAGGAAAATAGACGCTACATCGCCTTAACGGTTTCAATAAAGGTTCCGATAGAGGCGCGCAAACGATCCAGCTGGGCGTTCAGAATATCCACGGATTTGGAGACGCGTTCTGCGGACTCTTCTGTGCTACGGGCCGATTCGGAGACCGAAATAATATTGCTCCCGACCAATTTATTGCCTTCGGTTGTCTGGGTAATATTGCGCGCAATTTCATTCGCCGCAATCTCTTGTTCCTCAATAGCGGTGGCAATAGTTTTCGAGATACTGTTCAAATAATTGATGGTCTCTCCAATATGGGTGATGGCGTTCACAGCCGATGTGGTTGCCGATTGGACATCACGGATTTGATTGCCGATATTTTCCGTGGCAACACTTGTTTGCGCCGCAAGATTTTTGACTTCGTTGGCGACAACGGCAAAGCCTTTTCCGGCTTAACCGGCGCGGGCCGCTTCGATGGTTGCGTTCAAGGCCAGAAGATTGGTCTGATTGGCAATGTCGTTAATCAGGCTGATAATTTCGCCAATCTTTTGTGAGGCATCCGACAAAGTCACAATTTGTTCATTTGCGTAAACACTTTCATTTGCGGCTTGGGCAACGATCCCCGTTGCTTCATCAACTTTGTGCGAAATTCCCTTGATTGAATTGCTCAGTTGGCCTGTCGCAGACGAGACAACGCACGATGTCGAGGACGCTTCTTCTGCGGCGCTGGCGACGACGGTGGATCGGTTTGCGGTATCCTCTGAAAGTTGTTTCATCGTACCTGCGGCCTTGTGCAGGGCGGATACTTCGGATCCAACGGTATCAATGACTTTCAGGATATCCCTGTCAACGCTGTCCGCGATGGTGACCAGGGACGCGCGAATCGTGCTTGCAATATAAACATTCACAGCAATCAACAAGAGGATGACAATGGCGTATTTCAACGCACCGGATTTGATAATGTCCCAGATTTGGGCGTTGACATCCTGAATATAAATCCCGCTTCCGATAATCCATCCCCATTGTGGAAATAATTTGACAAAGGAAATTTTGGGGATGGGAGTGGCTCCGACACCCGCATTGGGTGCAGGCCACATATAATCAACAAATCCCTGCCCGTTCGGGCCATTGATGACTTTGGCAAATTCTACGAAAATTTGTTTTCCGGTTGGATCTTTTACATTCGATAAATCCTTGCCGACCAGATCTTTTTTGAAGGGGTGCATGAGCATTCGTGGTTCTGGCGTATTCACCCAGTAATATTCGTTTTTGTCGTAACGAAGTTGGGAGAGCTCTTTCAAGGCGTTGGCTTGGGCCGCTTCTTTGGGAATGGTTCCGCCACCATCAACCGAATTCTGGTAGTGGTAATTAATGATGCCATAGGCAACTTCGACCAAATGCTCTGTTTTCAGCTTGCGGCTTTCCAGAATCTGGCCGCGCACTTCGATAATCATCAAGGCACTGACAGAAAAAACCAATAGAATAGTAAGGGTCAGAGCAAGGAAAAGTTTATGGGAGATCTGCAAATGAGGAAGCGTCATAAAAGGCTCGTGGCTTGAATGTTGTGTTGTGCGGGAGAAGGTACACAGGAACGCAATGTATGATTGTAACAGTTTTTTTATGTGTTGAAAATGCCCCGACTGCGATCTTTTACGGGGCTTTTTCCGTTTGTGACCAAAAAATGGGTGCGTGGCTCGAAAACCCCTTGGAATTCGCCTGCCGAATCTATAATGTAGGCGTATAATCTTATGCGGGCAATCGCCCGTTCACGCTCCTTTCTATAGTATTTCGTTATGTCAAAAAATGGAACCCGCAGAACCACGATTATGAACCGCCGTGCCGGACAGCAGGCGCGTTTGGCCTATTGGGGCAAACGCATCGCCTTGATGACTGTGGTCGGGGGGGCTCTGATCGGTGGTGCAGCGTATGCAACGTCATCGGGCTATTTTGACCAGATTTTCGGGCGGGTGGCGCGGTCGTTCCATGCGGACATGGCGTCATCGGGCTTTGATATCCGGACAGTGCTGGTCGAAGGGCGGGTGCATAGCGATCGGGCGGCGTTGAAATATCTGGCGGATATTGAAAAAGGCCAATCCGTGTTTGAACCGGATCTGGATGATTTGAAAGCCAAAATCGAAGGGTTATCGTGGGTGAAGTCGGCCACAGTGGAGCGGCATTTGCCGAATACGATTGCCATTCGTTTGAACGAACGCCAACCTTTGGCATTGTGGCAACATCAGGGGAAATTATCGGTCATTGATACCGAAGGCGTGGTGTTGTCGGATCAAAATCTGGAACCCTTCCGCAACCTGTTGATTTTGGTGGGGGAAGATGCGCCCAAACATGCGGCGGATCTGGTGGCGATGATTTCCGCCGAACCGAATTTGAAACCACGTGTCGAATCGGCCAAATGGATCGGTGGACGGCGGTGGGATTTGTATTTAAAGAATGGCGTATCGGTCAAATTGCCCGAAGATGATTTGGGGCAAGCGGTGCGCCGTCTGGCGGATGCCCAAGGCACCGCCAAATTGATGGATCGCAAGATTGAATCAATTGATCTGCGGGATCCGATGCGGATCGTGGTGCAGACGGCTCCGGGCGCGGCTGAGGAATATCAGGCGGCTTATCACCCGCAAAAGAATATATAGAGTAGGGGCGGATATATGCGTAAACAATTCCATCCCAAAGGGTCCGTGATTGCGGCATTGGACATCGGATCAACCAAGATTGCCTGTTTCATTGCGCGCATTCGTGATGATAATGGCGGGATTGATCTGATCGGAATCGGGCATCAAGCCGCCCAAGGGATTAAATCCGGTACGGTGGTGGATCTGGATCTGGCCGAGGCGGCTATCCGCCAAGCGGTGCATGCCGCCGAGAATATGGCGGCCGATGTAACCAAAGGCTATCCGTTGCGCGAGGTCATTGTCAACGTGCCCGCAACCCATACCCAGTCCCGTTTGATGAATATGGGTGTCCAGATTCTGGGGGCGGCGGTCACGGAAAATGACATTCGGCGGGCATTGGCCAAAGCCCAGGACCAGATCGTCGGGCATGATATCGAATTGATCCATACAATCCCGACCGCCTATCGCATTGATGGGCAGGACGGGATCAAGGAACCGCGCGGTTTGTACGGGCAACATCTGGATGTGGATGTGCATATGGTGACCGGAAACATCGCGCCGCTCCGCAATATGGCGAGTTGCATCCAAAGCAGCCATCTGGACATTACGGCGTTGTGCTCCACCCCCTATGCGGCGGGGTTGGCCTGTTTGGTCGATGATGAAATGGATATGGGCTGCACGGTCGTTGATATGGGCGGTGGCACGACGTCGATTGCCGTATTTTATGGCCGCGAATTGATTTATACCGATGCGATTCCGGTGGGCGGGCAACATGTCACCAACGATATTGCACGCGGGTTGACCACATCGTTGCATGCGGCGGAACGCATGAAAACCCTGTATGGCAGTGCGATTGCCACGGCGACGGATGACAAAGATCTGATTGATGTGCCGCCTTTGGGAGAAGAAGACAGCCTGACCCCGAACCATGTGCCGCGGTCGTATCTGGTCAGTATTATTGCGCCCCGCATCGAAGAAACTCTGGAATTGGTGCGCGAACGCCTGATCGACAGTGGCTTGGGCCCGATCGCGGGACGGCGTGTGGTCTTGACCGGCGGAGGAAGCCAGATTCCCGGCCTGCGTGAATTGTCGCAAAAATATCTGGAAAAACAGGTGCGCTTGGGCCGCCCCATTCGCTTGCAAGGTCTCCCCGATGCGGTCAGTGGCCCTGCGTTTTCGGCGACAGCCGGTTTGTTGCATTACGTGACCGAACGTTATCATGAAATGCCGGCTGAAATTATGGCGACTGTCGAAGCCGGAAGCCTGTGGCAACGCGCCAAAATCTGGTTGAAAGAAAACTGGTAAACAGAAACAGATAAAGGGTCTTCCCGCGATGGATCTACGTTCCTGCCCTTCGCCGAATTATGATGACCGTCGGGACGGGATGTGCCCGTCCGTGATTGTGCTGCATTATACAGGCACCCGCACGGCGGAAGAAGCTCAAGAACGATTTTGTGATCCGTCTCCTACCGATTCTGTGGGGCGGATTTCTCCGCATTACATGATTGATGCCGATGGGGCGGTGCTGCAATTTGTGGCCGAGGAGAAACGTGCGTGGCATGCGGGGCGCGCCGCGTGGCGTGGCTGTACGGATCTTAATTCGGCTTCGATCGGCATTGAAATCTGGAATACGGGGCATGAATTTGATCTGGAGGAGTTTCGTCCGGCGCAGATCGAATCCGTCATCGCCTTGATACGGGACATTCGCACGCGCTGGGATATTCCGGACCGGAATATTGTCGGGCATTCCGATGTGGCGCCCGGGCGGAAACTGGATCCGGGGGAAAAATTCCCGTGGCATATCCTGGCAAAGGCCGGGATTGGCCTGATGCCGCGGCATGGCGTGCCGCTGTCATCTGTGCCGGCTTATCCGGATTTCTACAATGCGCTTATCCAATACGGCTATACCTATCCGGCGGATCCTGCGACGCTGCTAAGCGAATTCCGGCGGCATTTTTGTCCGCATTTGCTGGCGGGCAGGGGGGCGGGCAGGGATGTCGGCCTCGTCAGTGCCGAAGATCACGCAGCATTGATTGACATTCTGGCGCAAATCGCGGCATAGTACCCGCGCCAGTTGGTCGGAGAACCGCGCTTGCCGCAAGGCCAGTGAGGAAAGTCCGGACTTCACGGAAACAGGATGCCGGTTAACGACCGGGCGGGGCGACCCGACGGAAAGTGCAACAGAAAGCAAACCGCTGGCCTTCGGGCCAGTAAGGGTGAAACGGTGCGGTAAGAGCGCACCACTCGTCTGGCAACAGACAGGTACGGCAAACCCCATCCGAAGCAAGACCAAATAGGGGTTACACATGATCTGTTTCCGGATCGTGACCCGGGTAGGTTGCTAGAGGTCTGTGGCAACACAGATCGGAGAGGAATGGTTCTCGTCTTTGTGCAAACAGGGATACAGAATCCGGCTTATAGACCGACTGGCATTTTCTTCTTCATAATTTACGATGAGTGAAGTTTTATGAAAGTGTCATTCATTAGAAAACGCCCCACATGCTCGGACATAATTCTATGCCCATCAGAATTAGGGTGCACTCCGTCAATAAGAAGAGATTTATAATTTGGCATAGCGATCCATGAATCAAAGAGCGGCAAAAAAGGTAAAAACTCTTGCGTGCAAAAATTGGAAATTACGTCTTCAAACCCTTTGATCCATTCGCAACCATATGCAATATCAGGTGCCCAAGGACAAGGATTAACCAAATCATCATCGACAGGCAATAAGCCAATAAAAGATATGTTGTCTGTTATTTCTCTTGCTATTTGAACTAAAAGGGACAGGTTTCTTTCAAATTCATCATGAGAGAATTTGTTTCTCAATTCTTGTGTCAAAAAAACGGAGTCATTTGCGCCGAGAGCAAAAACTATCTGTATTTGCTCATTTACTGTATCTTGATCAAGTCTAACTGAAATTTCTGATTTTAGACGAGAGATTGTATCGGGAACAGTATCGCCGGAAACACCTAGATTATAAGGAAGGCAGTAGAAGGATCTATTATTTTTGAACGACTCTGTTGTTAGATCCATGATTTGACCGATTACACGGCCAGCCCAGCCTCCACCACTATCCCAAGCGCCAGAAGTGATTGAATCTCCCACTAAAAATAACTTCCCCATCACACATTACTTTCATCTTGGTTGTTTCTAACCTTCTTTGTCATCAGGTTAGTGCTGCTATAAGCAAGTATCATTAACATTTGGATCATATTTTCTCTATCACGTTAGAGCCTGTTCATGATCTTTTTTTTAGGATTCACATAAAGTAAGAAATGTGATTCATAG
>CAZMZK010000013.1:0-21192 GCA_964570705.1 uncultured Micavibrio sp. | reverse complement strand
GACGGTCCAACGGGCGATCGCAGCGGATGCCCGTCCGGATGATATTGTGACACCGGGGCATGTGTTTCCTTTGCGGGCGCGGGAAGGTGGGGTTCTGGTCCGTGCCGGACATACAGAAGCCGCCGTGGATATTTCCCGTCTGGCAGGTTTGCGGCCTGCCGGCGTGATTTGTGAAATCATGAAAGATGATGGCACAATGGCGCGGTTGGTCGATTTAATCCCGTATGCCAAGGCGCATGGCTTGAAAATTGGAACCATTGCGGATCTGATTGCGTTCCGCCGGGCCCATGAAAAGATTGTCGAGCGTGTGTCTTCGCGGCCTGTTTCTTCTGCATGGGGTGACAATTATACGCTCCATGTCTATCACAACACAATTGACGGAACCGAGCATCTGGCTTTGGTGAAGGGGGCGATATCATCCGATGTGCCTCACTTAGTGCGGGTGCATGTTGAAAATACGGTCACCGATCTGTTGGGGATTGATGGGCCATCCAGTTTGACCCGCTCGATGCAACGTATCGAGGCGCAAGGGCAGGGGATTCTGGTGTTGATTCGGGATGCCAAGCAACAGGCGTCGGTTGATACGACCACCCGCCCGCCGGAATACGGGATCGGATCGCAAATCCTGTCGGATCTGGGGGTTCGCGATATGATTGTTTTAACCAGCCATCAAGGCAAACTTGCGGAAACAGCGACAGGCCTTGATGCCTATGGTCTGCGTATCGCAGGATATGAGGATATCAATACCACGCCATTATGACCAGATTAGCCGAACCCAGTTTTCCTGCCGAGTCTCTGATATCGCCCCCTTTATCCCCTCCATGTCCTTTTTTTGAAGACTGTGGGGCGTGCCAGTTTCAACATGTCGCACCGGATGCGTACCAAACGTGGAAAGACACATCCGTGCGCGATGTGATGGATCACAATGGAATTGTACCGGATGTGTGGTTGCCGCCTGTGTGGATTGGGGCAGGCACGCGCCGCCGCGTGGCGATTTCGGCTCTGCGTGATGGCGAACAGGGCTTGGTTCTGGGATTTCACCGGTATCATGAACATACGATTGCGCCTGTGGACTCCTGTTTATTGCTGACGCCGGTTCTGGATAAAATATATAAGAAACTGCCGGATGTCTTGCCGCCCTTGCTGCCCAAAGGGGTGCAGGTGGATATCCTGTTGCAGGAAGCGGATGGCGGCGCTGTCGATTGTGTTATTTCGGGCCTTGCGGAGCGGGACGATGCCAAATTAGGGGCAAAACAAACATCTTTGGTGGCTGCTTTGGCCGAAGCCTGTGATATTCGCCGCGTCAGTTTCAAAGAAACCGATCATTCCCAACCTGTGACACAAATCGCATTGGACAAAATGACCAAAACATCCGGTGCGTTAAAGGTCGAAATTTCTGCGGGGGCTTTCCTGCAACCTTCGGCAGAGGGGGAGAACGCCTTGTCCGCGGCGGTGATGGCGGCTTTGGGAAAAGTGTCGAAAAAAGATGCGGTGCTGGATTTATTTTCCGGATGTGGCACGTTTGCCGGACGAGTCCTGGAAAAATGTGCGGTTCATGCGGTCGAAGGTGATTTTGGCATGGCGAATTCCTTAAAAAATGCGGCCAAAGGCCACACACGCTTTACGGCCGAGGCGCGGGATTTGTTCAAAGAACCGATGAGCGTACGGGAAATGCGGTCCTATAAAGCCGTTATTTTTGATCCGCCGCGTGCCGGAGCCAAAGAGCAATGCCAGAAATTGGCCAAATCGGATGTGCCTTTGGTGATCGGGGTCTCGTGCAATCCGGCAACGTTTGCGCGGGATGCCAAGCTCTTGCGGGATGGCGGCTATCGGTTGCAATCGCTCCAGATATTTGACCAGTTCCTTTATACCTCCCATGTCGAAATGGTGGGCATTTTTTCAAAATAGGGGATTTTGGCTCATACTTTCTGTGTTTCATGGCTACTTTACGCAATTTTTAGACAGATTTTTCTACGACGACAAAAAGGGGCAGGGAAATCCTCAGCCAAAATTTTGCAGTTATTAACGCAAAGAAGTATATACGAACAACCGAGGTAAAATTATGACGGACACAGGTCTACGCAATCAGCCAATCGATCAGGTTATCGACTCTCTTTTCGCACCGGTTGCGGATATATGTGAAAAAATCATTTTTATGAATATCCCGTTCTCATTCGATAATCCTCTGACACACGCCGTGACGGATATTCATCTTCCTTTGATTGTTGTGTGGCTGGCGGCTGCGGGTATTTTCTTCAGTGTGTATTTGCGTTTCTTGAATGTGCGCCATTTTAAACATGCTTTTGATTGTTTAACCCATAAATATGACGAGCCGGAGGCCAAAGGCCAGATCAGCAATTTTGACTCTCTGGCGGCGTGTCTGTCGGCGACGATCGGATTGGGCAATATTGCGGGGGTGGCGGTTGCCATTACTATCGGTGGGCCCGGCGCGGCGTTCTGGATGGGGGGTATGGGGATTCTGGGGATGGGATCCAAATTTGCCGAGGTGACATTGGGCGTGAAATACCGCCATTTTCCAAAGACCGATGATCCGGCCGAGGTTGCGGGTGGGCCGATGTATTACCTGAAAGACGGGTTCGCCGCACGGGGATTAAAGCCTGTGGGCGTTTTTCTGGCCGCGATGTTTGCGGTTTGCTGTATCGGTGGGGCGATCGGTGGCGGAAATATGTTTCAGGCCAATCAGGTGTATCAGCAAGTATTATATGCCACGGGCGGAGATACCAGTTTTCTTGCGGGGCGTGGATGGATGTTCGGGGTGTTTTTGGCCATCTTGGCCGGATTGGTCACGTTGGGCGGGGTGAAATCCATTGCCAAAGTGGCGGCCAAATTAACTCCGGCCATGGCCATGTTGTATATTGTGGCCGGATTGGCGGTGATTGCCGTGAATTACCAGAATATACCATCGGCCTTGACCCAGATTTTTCACAGCGCGTGGAGTCTGGAGGCCGGATGGGGCGGGGTGATTGGCGGGATGATTGCCGGATTTAAGCGGGCGTTATTTGCCAATGAAGCCGGAATTGGAACGGCCGCGATTATTCAGGCATCGGCCAAGACAGATTTTCCGGTGCGGCAGGGCTTGGTCGGCGGATTGGGGCCGTTTCTGGATACGTTTTGTGTCTGTATGGTGACGGCTTTGGTCATTATTGTATCGGGGGTGTATCAGGGCGCTGGGGAGATGCAGGGCATTGACTTGACCTCCAAAGCCTTTGAAACGGTCTTTCCGTTCTTTGACATTGTGTTGACGGTGGTCGTGTTCTTGTTCGCGTATTCAACCATCATTGTTTATTCCTATTATGGCGAGATTTGTGCCGGATATTTATGGGGGAACAGCAAGGCTGTGATTGTCGGATTCCGGTGTGTTTTCTTGCTATTCATTATTGTGGGATCGGCTGTGTCGCTGGGAAATGTGATCCGGTTTTCGGATGCAATGTTCTTTTCCATGAGCATTCCCAACATTATCGGGCTGTATCTGATGTCGCGAGAATTGAAACGCGATGTTTCGGAATATGTGCTGATGATGGGGCTGGAAAAATCATCCGTAAAATAATCACGAATCATCTGAATAAACGTGAATATCTTTTTGAAAGGGCTTGAGATTTTTTAGAAATCGTGAGAGGCTTTTTGCATTCAAAACACATTGCTAGAGATTGATGGGGCCAATTGCTCATGACACTTTCCACATCTCCGAACACGGAGTCGCGTGTTGCTGCGTCTACTGAAACATCAAAGAATGCCTCTCCCGCTGCGGAATTGACTGCAAGCGTCTTTATGGGCGGAAAGCCAGTTTTGAAAAACTGGAAAGTCTATGGCGATGTTCCTCAGGATCCTGCACAAGAAAGTGACGCGCAAGAAACGGCTGTGGCACGTGACGAGCTTGTTACATCCCCTGATGCGATTGAACCTGATGTGGCCGAAGAAAAAATCGCCCCCCGTCAATATTCGGATCATGTCATTCGGGCCGCACGTCCGGCTACTCCGGTTTGGTTGCAAGTGGGGCAGGCTGTCGCGGTGTTCCTGACAATGGCATGGTTGACCTATGCCGGAATTTACATTTTTGCTCTTCCGAATTTGGTCAAAACGGTCACATCTTCTCCATTGGCTTTGGGCGGGATTTTGGCCAGTGTGCTGGCTCCGGTGGCGATGCTGTGGTTGTGTATTGCCACTTGGCAACGCCGCAGCGATGCGCATATCTATGCCGAAGCTCTGCGCGAAGAATTGCGCGGATTGTTTTACCCCAGTGCGGATCAACATAATTTAATCGGCGAGGATATTCGCGGCTTGATGAAGCAAGCCACAGAAATGTCGGCGACGTCGCGGGGAGCGATCAAGGCGATTCAGCGGGCGCGGACGGGGTTGCGCGCCGAAATTCGTGATTTTGCCGGAGTGTCGCAAAAGGCCGAATTTCATATTGATCGTTTGGCAGAAAGCCTGTCAAAACGTGCCGAAGAATTGCTGTCCCTGACCGAAGTCATCGAAGCCCAAACCGAAAATATTTCGACCAAGGCCCAACATGGCATTACGGCGTGGGAAAATGTGTCGGCAGAAATATCGGAATTGGGCGATGAAATTCATCAGATTTTCACAACCAATACGCAAAAATTGATCGAAACATCCGAAACCGCGGCCAAGACACGCGGGGATATGGATGAACAGATTGATCGGTTGGAAGATGTCGCGCAATCTTTGGCGGATGGGGCGGATCGTCTGCAAACCAGCCTGACCGGAGCCGAACAGATTTCTCAATCCATTGCGACCGTCATGGATACCGTTGCGGGCAATCTGGATCAGGTCGAAGCAACCGCAGATATCTTCTTGACCCGAACGAATGACATTGATGAAGCCTTGACGGCACGGGCCGAGTCTCTGAAATCTGTGGTCGGAGAATTACTGTCGAGCACTGAAGGTGTTCAGGAAGCAGGTGATCTGGCTGTCCATAAAATGGGCGAGGCGGTCTCTTTGGCGGTATCGGGTGCGGATACTCTGGTCAATGCGGTGCGCCGTTCCAAAGATATGATGGACAAAACCGTAACCGAGGCATCGGCAGAGATCGCAAAAACATCCCAGATGGCCGATGAAAAATTGGCCGCATTGATGGAAGAAGCACGGGCCAATCGGGATCGTTTGACAGAGTTAATGGCCGAAATTGCCGAAAAACAAGCGTTGTTGGCCCAATCAACCGAGGCGATAGACACGCGTCGCGAACAGATTATGGCGACGGCCGAACTGGCTGTGGCGGGCTTACAGGCTGCGGCGGATCATATGGTGACGCGCACCGATGAACCTTTGGGCCGTTTACAGACCAGCATTGACACATTGACAACGCAGGCCGACACGTTGGACGAAAAATTATCGGTCCGTGTCGTGGCCTTGTCTCAGGAATCGGGCAAATTGAAAACGGTTGCGGATGACGTGTCTGCGCTGTTGCAGGCCCGTTCGGATGATTTGTCGACCGCTCTGGAGACTGCGTCGTCAGTGTCCGAACGCTTGTCGGACGAGATCGAAACCCAACGCACAAGCCTGTCCGGATTTGTTGCAGATATGGAACAGAAAACCCGCATGGTATCGGGATTGCTGGCCGATCAGACGCAGGATCTGGAAACCTCCATTTTGGTGGCGCAAGAGAAAATGTCCAGATTTGGGGCGGCATTCTTTGACAAAGGCGACTCTCTGGTCGAAAAAGTCAAATCTGTCTCCGAACACATTGCCCGCTATGAAGACCAGTTATCTGTCACCTTGGTGTCCGTGGATGAAAAAACCGCCAGCATGGCTGATCGTGTCCAGGGGCAGATGGATCGCATGGAAAAATTGTCCGATGTTCTGATACCGGAGGCCGAGCGGATGTTGGATCAAGCTGATGAGATCCACAGCAAGTTTGACGATTTGAAACAAGCCTGTGAAACCACGGTGGATACAGCCGTCCGGCAGATCGAAGATCTGGGCCAACGGATGGAAAGCCGCGTGGAGTCTTTGGGTCGTGAAACCTTTGAAACTGCGCGCGCCTTGGATGTGGTCTCCGATAAATTTGTGGACACACTGACAGATATGAAAGAGGTTGCTGCCGATGCACAAAGCCGGATTTCGGCGGTTCAGGCCGGATTGCAGGATCGGGTGGATGATTTGCGTCTGGTCAGTGATCAGGTCCAGATCAAAGTCGATGCGTTACAGGAAAATCTGGGTGGATATGCTCAGGATTTGAATGATGTGTTGCAATGTGCCTTGTCCGATCTGGATCTTGCGACCGAGCGATTCGGACAAACTGCAGATAGTTTGGACAAACGTGCCGAAACCGTGACGGCAAAAGTGGTGGATGCGACACGTCTTTATACCGAAGAAGGCCATCGTATGTCCTTGTTGGGGGAACAGGCCGCGCACAAATCGGTGCGGATTGTGGCCGTTATCCAGCAGGAAAGCGACAAGTTGTTGCAAACCACCAAATCATCGTTGTTGGAATTGCAAAAATCCGGCGACAGTTTGTCGGTACGGACCAAGGAAATTGAAGATTATATGCGGACGTCGATCCATCATGTCAAAACCTATGGAGACGCCTTGCGGCAACAAACGGGGGCTTTGGCATCACAATCGATGGATGTGGTTGACCAGATTTCTTCGGCTGTAACCACCTTGTCCATTCGGGCCAATGATATCAAACAAATCGGGATGACGTTGGTCGATGATGTGGAATCCGTGTGGCGCCGTCTGGATTCGGGAACCGGCGTTCTGGAACTTTCTGCCAAAACCGCGATTGAAACAGTGGATGATGTGGTCACTGATTTCTCCCGCCAAGGAGAAGAAATCGGGAAGACCGTCACGACCTTGGTCGGACGGATGAAAGATGTCAAAGAGATCCAGTCGCGCAGCGAACGGGACGCCTTTTTCAACGCAGCCAAATTCGTCATCGAAAGCCTGTATTCCCTTGCGGTTGATGTATCGCGTCATTTGGAAGGGGATCTGGATACGCGGGTTTTACGCGCTTACCAGAAAGGCGATGTGGCGGCGTATGTCCGGCATTTGTTGGACATTTGCCCGAAAATGCCTGTCGAAAAATCCCAACGGAAATTTATCGAAGACAGTGAATTCCGCACCTATGTTCTGCGCTTTGTCCGTCAATATGAAGAGGTTCTGGATCAGGCTCATGCCAATGATTATGCCGATTTGTTGGGAACGGTCTTTGCCACGAGCGATATCGGAAAACTGTATCGGATTCTGTGCGATGTCGCGGGGCGGTCCCCACGCGACTAATCCGCGTCTAACGCCGTTTTTCGTGCGTGATAAAGCGCGATAATTTTACCGGCAATGTCCTGTGCATCGTGCAGAGGCGGATAACTCCATGATTGAAGCGGAGTTGGAAGAGAAACGTCCCTCATCGGATAATCCCGCACGGCACCATGATCTTTCAGGTTTGCGACCAATTGGGCCTGACGGGGTGTCAATCCCGCCATGGGAAGCACATAAACCGGCTTTCCTGTGGTGGCGGCTTCGGAAATCATGGACGTAGAATCGGCCGTTACCAGAATGATATCTGCCCAAGCCAGCATCCCCATATAAGGGTTGGGTGATACGCCATCCCATATGTAATGGCTGGCCCCAAATGCGTTGCGGATCATCTGGGTATTGGCGTCTCCGGTACGGCGGGACGTGGTGATCATCATATGGGGAATTGGTGCCAATGCCGTGATCAGGTTTTGGGTATCGGTGTCCGTGAAGACATGACGCTTTGTGCTGCCGCCGATCAGAACCGCAACACGGGGGTGATCCGATGTTTGTCCGAAGAGGGGGGTGAAATCGACTTTGGCGGCGGTCAATCGTTCTGTGGTGATCCGGTTCGGTGTGGCAACGGATACAAACACATTTTCACCCCGCGTTGGGTCGTGGCGTGGAACTACCACCAGATCAAAGTTTTTCGGAGAAATGCGCGGGTCTTGAATCTGGACGGTCAAGGTTCGGCCTTGGCTTTGTTTTTTGATATAACGGCTGGCTGCAATGCTTTTGCGTCCTGAGGTAATTAATATATCTGGCCAAGGTGGAGCGGGCAGGGCAGGGGTAAAGCTGGCGGCGCATTCCCATCCCAGATAGGGGGAGAGGAGTTTCCATGGCTGGCGTAGCCCTATCCGGTAAACGTGCGGAGAAACCCCAAGGGCATCGGTAATGCCAAGGCATTGATTTTCGGTGCCTGTCATCCCTTCGGTAATGACCCAGATCCGGGGAGGTGGCAACGATTTCATAATAAAACTTCCTTAATTTTTGAATTTATCTTCTATGTGTTCGAAAATATCTTTCAAATCAACAAAAATAATGTACATAAAGATCCATAAAAAAAGCCATAAGAAAAAAAAGAGGATTTTAAATGTCAGAAATGATCCCTGATTCCGCTGTTGTGCAAGTGAAACAAGTCAAATTGGACAAAATTGATCGCAAGATTTTAAGCGATCTGCAGGTAAATGGTCGTATGACCAATGTGGATTTGGCCAAGAATGCTGGTATTTCTGCCCCTCCATGTTTGCGCCGTGTGCGGAATTTGGAAGAGGCCGGATTGATTTTATCCTATCATGCACGGGTCAATGCCTCGGCTATGGGCTATCCGATGACGGTGTTTACAGCGATTAAATTGAAATCGGTGGGTGAGGGCGAATTAAAAAAATTCGAACAGC
Source organism: uncultured Micavibrio sp. (assembly GCA_964570705.1). Classification (GTDB taxonomy): domain Bacteria; phylum Pseudomonadota; class Alphaproteobacteria; order Micavibrionales; family Micavibrionaceae; genus UBA1573. Next base: position 12,523 of record CAZMZK010000013.1, on the reverse strand, counting down.
AATTGGATAAATGGCCCATGATCCGTGAAGCGTATCTGATGACTGGAGATAACGACTTTTTGTTGAAAATTGTGGCGCGGGATTGGGATGATTACCAAAATTTTCTGACGACCCAATTGTTGGAAAGTGCGAATGTGGCCTCGGTAAAATCATCCTTGGCGGTGAAGACATCCAAATTATTGGCGGGTGTTCCGATCGCTGTGTAAGGCGGGCCTGATAAAAAAATGCCGGATTGTGGAGCAATCCGGCAAAGTCATTAGGGGAGAATAATCTTCTTGCGAAGATATATAGGTTGAACGGGTGAGGTGGCAACTCCCCCCCGCTCAGGAGTATTTTCTAATATTTGTGGTATGGATTTAAGGGCTCACAAGGGGGGATTTGCAGAATGATTGGGACAGCACCTATCAAAGACGTTCTTTGGATCTCACAAAAGGAACGTGTGGCGTATCCGGTGGCGGTGACGGAGATGGAACGGCGCGTTGCAGGGATTCATGCAGGCACAGATGAAGAAGCTGTCTGGTTGGTGGAACATCCGCCTTTGTATACAGCAGGAACAAGTGCGAATCCCAAAGATTTGCTGAATCCGCGTTTTCCTGTCTTTGAAACCGGTCGCGGCGGGCAATATACCTATCATGGACCGGAGCAACGCGTGGCATACGTCATGCTGGATTTGAAAAAACGCCAAACCGAACCGGATATTCGCCGGTATGTCTGGCAATTGGAAGAATGGGTCATCCGCAGTCTGGCAGATTTCGGAATTGCGGGGGAACGCCGTTCCGGACGTGTAGGGATTTGGGTTGCCGATGGACAAACCGAACGCAAAATCGCAGCCATCGGGGTGCGGGTGCGCCGTTGGGTGACCTATCATGGGGTGGCTATCAATGTAAATCCGGATTTATCGCATTTTTCGGGAATTGTTCCCTGCGGGATTTCCGAATTCGGGGTTACAAAAATGACGGATCTTGTTTCTGATGTTACCATGGAAAAAGTAGATTCTGTCCTGAAAGCCCGTTTCGGAGATGTGTTTAAAATAGCGTGAAAATTCGGGTAAGAGATGAGCCGGATTATAACCAATCCGGTTTGGAGCCGGGAAGGGCGACAACAAGCCCGTCCAAATCCGGTGTCATGATAATTTGGCACGACAGGCGGGATTTTTTGGTGAGATGAAAGGCCAGATCCAGCATATCTTCTTCGGCTTCGGAGACGTCCCCCTCTTCGGGCAAAACTTTGTCCCACCAATCAGGATGGATATAGACATGACAGGTGGCGCAGGCCAGAGATCCGCCGCAGGCCCCTTCGATTTTATCCATGGCATGTTTCACGGCAATTTCCATGACCGAGAGTCCGACCGGAGCGTCAATTGTTTTTGTGGTTCCATCCAATTGGACAAAGTGAATCTGTGGCATGTTTTAATCCTTTAATAAACGTGTGCGGAGGTTATTCCATACGGTAATAAATTGCTCAACCTCTTTTTCGGTGGTGGTATAGCCCAAAGAAATCCGGAGGGCCGCAGTTGTTTTGTCATGTGGGGCACCCATGGCGGTCAGGACATGTGAAAAGCGCACGGTTCCGCTGGAGCAGGCAGAGCCACTGCTGATGGCAATGCCTTCGATATCAAAGGCCATGAGCAGCGTGTCACTGGCGACACCGTCAATGGTGCAGGAAATGGTATTGGATACGCGTGGGGCATGTTGTCCGTAAAAGGAGACATGCGAGGATGCGGTGAGGGCTGTTTCGATGCGGTCGCGCAGAACGGATAAATTCTGAAAGAGGGCGAGGTCGCGCAGGGCACATTCGGCGGCCACGCCAAAGGCCACAATGGCCGGAACATTTTCGGTTCCGGCGCGGGATCGTCTTTCCTGACCACCGCCATGGAGCAATGTGGGAAGAGGAGTATTCGGGGCCACGACAATAGCACCCGCGCCTTGGGCTCCGCCGATTTTATGCGCGGACAGCGTGATGAAATCGACCCCCAAAGATTCCCGTGTGAAGGGAATGCGGCCATAGGCCTGAACCGCGTCACAATGCACGAGAGCGCCGGCCGCTTTGGCCATGCGTGCGATGTCAGAGACAGGTTGAATGACACCGGTTTCGTTATTGACCAGCATGACCGAGACAAGTGCAGGGCGTTGCTCCGCAATCAACATGTGCAACGCGTCAAGATCCACCACGCCATCGGATGTCACCGGAATTTTTTTGGCATCGACACCGCATTCCAAAACAGACGAATGTTCAATCGCAGAGATTAGAATGCGTTGCCCTGCAAAGCCTTTTAAAATGGTGTTGTTGCCTTCGGTGGCGCCGGAATTGAAGAAAACCTGACCGGTTGACACATCAAGTGTGTCCGCGATTTTCTTGCGTGCGGATTCGACATGTTTGCGGGCCATGCGGCCAAAATGGTGCACCGAGGACGGGTTGCCGCCTTCGGCCAGAACAGACGTCATCGCCGCAAGTGATTCGGGGCGAATGGGGGTCGTGGCGTTGTGATCGAGGTAAATATGTTCTGTTTTCATCCCCTCTGAAATACAAAATATCCACAGTAAAATCAATATGTTACGAGAAAATATTGGACATTTGTTTTCGAACTGGTCTATAACGACCCTACACAATAACAATAAAACACATGTAACGGGACACGATGCCAGCAATTATTATCAATGGTCCAGCCGGACGTATGGAAGCGCGCTATACTCACTCGAAAATCCCTAATGCGCCTTTGGCGTTGATCTTACACCCCGCTCCGGATCGTGGCGGCAGTATGAACCACCGGATCCCGTATTCGATTTATCAGGCGATGGTGGCCCGTGGATTTTCGACACTCCGTTTTAATTTTCGTGGTGTGGGCGAAAGCCAGGGCGTCTATGATAAAGGCGAGGGCGAATTGTCGGATGCGGCCGCTGCTCTTGATTGGATGCAGGCGTTAAACCCCAACGCTCCGTTTGTATGGGTCGCGGGATTTGCGTTTGGGTCTTGGATCGGAATGCAGTTATTGATGCGCCGTCCAGAAATCAAAGGCTTTGTTGCTGTATCGCCACCGGCCAATGAAATCGATTTCAGCTTTTTGGCGCCATGCCCACAATCCGGCCTGATTATTCAGGGTGAAAAAGACAATATTATTCCAGAACCTGCTGTGCAGAAAGTGGTTGAACGATTGAACACACAAAAGGGTATCACCGTTGATTACCGTGTTGTTCCGAACGCCAACCATTTTTATAATGATCAAGTGGATGTGATGGTGGATCATATTCATGATTACATGAATCAACGCGATGTTGGCCGATTTGTAGAGTTAAAAAAACTGGTGGATATGGCAGCCGTTGCGGATGATAAAAAAGCCCGCAAGAAAGCCGCGTAATATCGCTTGGTTCGCGTAAAAATTTTTGCAAAAACCCTCGATTTGTTTCGGGGGTTTTTTATATTTGCGGATAGGGATCTGCATATTTTGGTGGAATTGGCGTTGGGTTGTTGTATGCTTTCGGGGACTATTATCAGGATAAAAAGGGGTTTTCTGTGAATATCTGGTTTATGTTATGGGTTTTTATTGCGGTATTTGTGTTGGGGACATCGGCGTGGTCATACGCCTTGTTATTCCGGCAACGGCAGGCATGGAGTGCCTTCGCAAAGAAACATAATCTGCAATTCCATTCATCGTCGTTCCTATCATCTCCGATGATAAACGGGACGTACAAAGGATGTAATCTAGCGGTATATTCAGACCGTCAAATGGTTGGGCAAATGGTCGGGAAGTTGCACGATTCTTCGGCACCGGTGCGGACGACCTTTTTGTTTGTCCTGAAGGCACCAATGCCGACCGAAGGGGCCATTGGATCGATATCTTTCAAAAGCTTTATTGACGGACTTGGGTTGACAGACAGTTATGTGGCCGAAGAGGGTGGATTGCAGAAGGATGTCTATAATCGTCTTCTTAAAAAAGAAGATCTGCATTCCTATGTTACACCAGAGCGTATCACAGCCTTGAATGCGATCATGACCATCAAGAATAATCCGGCTCTGTTGATTTTTAGTAAGGACGATACCGTCTTGCGCATTGAGTCGTCAGACCCTTTTGCAGATGCGGATCGATTGGAACGCTTTTTAAACAAAGCCTCTGATGCTGCAAAAATTATTTCATTGTAAAAAAAAGAGACAGCCCGTAAAGGGCTGTTGCTTTAAGTGATATGTACAAAAAAGTGATATGTACAAAATTTACACGCGGCCCATGGACAGGTATTTTTGCTGACGGCGTTTGATCAGTCGTTCGGAATCCCATGGGGTGAGTTCGGTCAGGCCTTTTTCCAATTGTTTGCTGACCAGCCCGATGGCTTCGGATTTGTTGCGATGTGCCCCACCCAAAGGTTCAGGGATAATCCCGTCAATCAATTTTAATCCGTACAGGTCTTGCGCCGTGAGTTTCAGTGCAATGGCAGCATCTTCCGCATGCTGTGCAGAACGCCACAGGATCGATGCGCAGCCTTCGGGCGAGATCACGGAATAAATGGAATGTTCCATCATATACACGCGGTCTGCGGTCGCAATGGCAATGGCGCCACCGGATCCGCCTTCCCCGATAATAACCGAGAGCATCGGGGTGCGGAGTTGTAAGCACGAGTCGATGGATTGGGCAATCGCTTCGGCCTGGCCACGGGCTTCGGCTTCGACGCCAGGGTAGGCCCCGGCCGTATCCACAAAGGACAGAACGGGCAATTGGAATTGGGAGGCCATCTCCATCAGGCGAATCGCTTTGCGATAGCCTTCGGGTTTTGCCATGCCAAAATTATGACGGATACGGGTTTCGGTGTCGTGGCCTTTTTCTTGCCCCATCACCACAACGGAACGACCTTGAAATCGTCCCAAACCGCCCATCAGGGCCTGATCTTCGCCAAACTGGCGGTCCCCTGCGAGCGGGGTAAAGTCGGTAATCACATCTTTGACGTAGTCAACAAAATGGGGACGCTCCATATGGCGGGCCACCAGAATTTTTTGAGCCGGTGTCAGTTTGCTGTAGGTTGAGGCCTTGAGTTTTTCGGCTTTTGTCTCCAGACGATTGATTTCTTCGGCGATGTTGAAATCCTTGCTGCTGGTCATGTTGCGCAGTTCGGCAATCTTCCCTTCCAGTTCGGCAATGGGTTTTTCAAATTCTAGGGCAAGCATAATAAAACGAATCCTCTATCTGGTTATTTTTAAGGTGTGCATCATAGCAAAACAGGCAGCCCGTGACAAATCGGTACTGCCTGTTCCATAATACTTATCCCCGAATCCTTAGGCTTTTTTGGCCAAAGGATGTTTTTCTTCGACAGTTTTTTTCAATTTTTTGCCGATGATATGGGTGTAAATTTGGGTGGTTGCGATGTCCGCATGGCCCAACATTTTCTGAACAGCGCGCAGATCTGCGCCGTTGCTCAACAAATGGGTTGCAAATGCGTGACGCAGGATATGTGGGCTGACGCGATCTTCGTCAATTTTTGCCGCACGTGCCAAGTCTTTCAGCAATTGGGCAAAACGTTGACGGGTCAGGTGACCGCTATCGGATGTGCGGGATGGGAACAGCCATTTCGACATACGACCGGATTCGTCGGCGGTCACAAACTGACCACGAACGTTCATGTAATCGGCCAAAGCTTTTTGAGACGATTCGGACAGAGGAACCATACGTTCACGACCGCCTTTACCTTCCACCATAATAAACTGATTGCCTTCGGCAATCGCAGACATTGGTAGGCCAACGAGTTCGGACACGCGCAGACCGGTGGCATAGAGCAATTCCAGCAAGCAAACCAGACGAACGCTCTCGGCGCCACCTTGCTCACCCGCAACGCGGATCAAGGTGTCAACCTCATCCTCGCTCATGGTTTTTGGCAGGGTACGTGTTTGTTTTGGACTGTCGATCGTGGTGGTTGGATCTTCCTTACGGGCATTTTCCGATACCAGATAACGATAGAACTGACGCAAAGCCGAAAGACGACGGGCCACAGTCCGCACCGCGATTTGACCGGAATGTTGGCCTTTGGTGTGGATTTTGTTGCTCAAATCTTGCAAATACGCTTTCAGATCGTCGGTGGTGGCACTTTCGATCTCTTTGTTGCGTTGTGCGCGCAGATACAGGCTGACATCTGCCAGATCACGCCAGTAGGCATGACGGGTGTTCAGTGCGGCACCACGTTCTGTGGTCAACATATCAAGAAAAGAATCTACCCATTTGGATAGGTTTGGTTTTGGCATTGCTGGACGACCTGGACGAGCCATAATTTATTTCTCCTTATATAATTTCTCCAGAACTGTCCCTAACACTTCACGGGAAAGGGACAGAGTTTCTTCATTAAACCCCGCAGAATTAAGAGCCGACAAAACCTGATACAATGCTGCCGGATGCAATTTGTCCGGTGGCGTGGTGTTCAGTATAGCCAGACTCCCAATGACGACCTGATGTATTTGCTTCTGATCGGCAGATTTTTTCAGGTTACTCAGAATGTCACCCATAGGCATTACATAATTGCCGGAAGGTGTCAAGTTAAAAATATTGTCATAAGCTACTTTCGCGCCTTTTTGTTCGTATTCAGGGGATATTGATGCGGCATCAGGGGATATTGAGGCTGCAATCGCTTCTAAAAAGGGATTTATACCAGTTCTATCCGCATATTTTACGGGGGGAAGTAACTGGATGAGAGCAGAAAAAAGAAATGATTCTCCTGTTTCTTTTTGTCTCTCTTCTTCTGGTAATGAATCTTCTACGTTCGGATAAGCTGAACGCACCAGATTAAAGGGTAAAGGTTGATTCGCTGCTAATAATATTAGAATTGATCTGAGTTTGTTTTCCTCAGGAAAAACCGGATTGTTTTGGGTATACAGCGGAATTAACAACGCGGTTTTGACCGGAGTATCTGCCAGATCCAGCAATTTCGCGGTCAGGAGAGGCTCTTTATTCGATTGATATTCTTTCAGGAACGCTGTGTACGAATCCGCTTTTCCTGTCAGGGATGTGGATTGCAGGCGTGTGACAGCGTCTTTATCCGAGACAATGCCGCGATAAAGGCCTTCTGCCAGTGCCGGAAAATAGGCGGTGCTTAACGGGGCGTGGGATAGAATAAGGCCCAATTGACGGTCTGTAATCGCACGCAATTTTTCGGATGTATCCAGCAGGGATGCAATCTGGCCGGTTTTGACAAACGCAATGAGCGTCACCGCATCGGCTGTGTTCAGGGCGTCGATTGTTGTGATTGGCGCAGATTTTGTGGCCTCCAGATAGATTTTTGCGGCAGTCGGGACGCGTTGCGCATCTTGCGCTGTTGCTACGGCAGGCCCCAGCAATGCTTGGCAGAAAACATCCAGATGTGACCAGAAAAGCGGAGACGTTGTTTTGAAATGATCCGGCAAAGCTTTTTGATCGAGACAGGCCGGGGCAATATTGCCGTGGCCGAGACTTGCCGCAACCCCTGCTTGAGCGGCTTCGGCAGAGGGAGGATCGGATTCGTTCATTTTGTAAAGTGTTTGTGATTCAGTATAAGCCCCCATCGCATTCAGTTTTTCCAGACGGAGGGTGTAAAGCTCTCCGCTATCTGTTAACTCGGAACTTGGCGTCAAAACGGCGCGTAAGGTCAGGGAGCGTGCCGCACGGCTATAAGACGCAGAATAGGGAGATTTCAGAAAATCGATCAGGTCTTTTTGGTTGGATTTTGTCCAGAAATCAGAGGGAAGCAAACCCGATTCCCATGGGGTTAAGGAATCAAGATGGGCATTGTGATCGTCGGCGGTTTCTTTTTTGATTGGTGCGCTTTCCGGTGCGGCTTTTGCAAGGCCTTCGGAGCCCGTTTGAATCGGTTTTATTTTGGAAGGAAGGACTTTTAATGGCTTTGGAATGTCTGGTGTTTGTGGGGCCGCGGTCTCTTCCGCCCTCAGCGCGGAGGCGGGGGATAACCCAAGGACAATCAGGGAGAATACCAGAGAGAATGGAGGTAATTTCATAATCAATGCGCCTTAATTTAATGCGGCCCAAAAGGAATGCCAGTGATGAAGTGGGGGATGTAATGGGGGATGGCCTAGTTTTGCGAGGATTCAACCGGAACCGGTTTTGTGACTGTTGTGGTTGTAACATGCACATCTGCAACGCTCAGGTAAACAAATCCGCCGATAACAATAACAAGAGCAACTCCCAGCAAGGCCCCAAGAAGTTTCATGATAATCCATCCATAAATTTAAAGTGATTCGTGATTTTTCTATATAAGACCGAAAATGGCTTTATAAACAAGGGGTTTTCGTTTATTTATAGGGGCATGATAAAAACACAAAGCAATATTGAAAGTATAAAGGTCAGTCTGGATAAGCCCATTGTTTTGGTGGGATTGATGGGGGCTGGAAAAACAACGGTTGGGCGCATTCTTGCGGAGATGTTGGGGTGGCCGTTTTATGACTCGGATGATGAAATTGTTCGCACATCTGGAAAATCGATTTCCCAAATCTTTGAGGAGGAGGGAGAACCCGCCTTCCGGGAATTGGAAAGGTTTACCATTCGGGATCTTTTGCGCAATGGCCGGTGTGTGATTGCGTCCGGCGGGGGATCGATTTCCATCCCCGAGACAGCGGAATTAATTCTTGAAAACAGTTTATGCTTGTGGCTCGACGCGCCTGTCGATGTCTTGGTGGATCGAAACGAAGGGAGCGATCGTCCTTTGCTAAAGCATGGAGATCCGCGGGATGTTCTGGATACGTTGTTGGTCAAGCGCCGGAATGCATATATGCAGGCGCATTTGCACATTCTGGACGATGGGTTGGGGCCTGAGGACATGGCTACCCGCATTTTGATGCAGATTTGCGAGTATCTGTTCGATCAGGATGTCATTGACGGGGATGAAAAACATGTCCCGCAAGTGTTGTGCCTGACAATGTCGCTGTTTGATCGCAGCTATCCAATGTTTATCGGGCCTGAATTGCTTCAGGATGTCGATGTTTGGTTGCCTCAGGAATTTCAGGGGCGCAAAGCGTTTATCATTACCGATTACAATGTGCGGGCAGCTGTTACCGATCGGTTTCAGGCCATTTTGGCACCGCATATGAAATCCATTTCAGTGATGGAGTTATCGCCCGGCGAGCAAACAAAATCATTCGAACGGTATCAGGCCGTTGTCGAGTGGTTGATTGAAAGCGGTGTGAAGCGCGATTCCGTCGTCTTTGCTGTGGGCGGAGGAGTCATTGGTGACTTGGCCGGATTTGCTGCAGCGACCGTTTTGCGCGGGATTGATTTTATCCAGATTCCAACAACATTGTTGTCACAAGTGGATAGTTCGGTCGGAGGAAAAACAGGCATCAATACCCGTTTCGGTAAAAATATGGTCGGGGCATTTTATCAACCACGCGCGGTGGTGATTGATCTCGATACGCTTGATTCTTTGCCACGGCGGGAATGGCTTGCGGGGTATGCCGAAATTGTCAAATATGCGTTGTTGGGAGATTCCGAATTTTTCGAATGGTTGGAGAAAAACGGAGCCGACATGATGTCCGGTAATCCGGTGGCCACTATGAAGGCGATCGAAAAGTCCTGCAATATGAAGGCCGATATTGTGGCTCAGGATGAACGCGAAGAGACGGGACTTCGCGCTTTGCTCAATCTGGGGCATACATTCGGGCATGCGCTCGAGTCGCTTTCTGGCTATGGGACTGAACTTTTACACGGGGAAGCGGTGGCCATTGGTTTGGTTCTGGCGGGGCGGTTATCCAAAGAATTGGGGTATCTGGAAGAGAGTGATGTCGATCGAATCCAGAATCATCTAAAATCTGTCGGGTTGCGCACGGATATCCGCGAAGTCAAATTGCCGGAAGGGACAACGGCGGCGGGTATTATAGATGTGATGCGCAAAGATAAAAAGTCCAATACCCAGGGAATGGTGTTTGTCGTGATGCGTCGCATCGGGACGGCCGAGTTGGATAATCAGATTCCGGACGATATCGTCTTTAAAATTGTGAACGATTCTCTCTCTCCTGCATAATTCGAAACGGACAGGTTTACCATGTGGATCGATAGTCATTGCCATTTGAATCATAGCAAATTTACGCCGGAAAACGGCGTGGCGGGGGTTGTTCAAGAGGCCAAATCCCAAGGGGTGGAGGGGATGCTTTCGATCAACTGTCAGATTCGGGAAGAATTTGCAGGGTTATTAGAATTGGTAAAGCCCTTGGATTCGGTGTGGTGCACGGTGGGCACCCATCCGCATGAATCCGGACGGGACGATGAAAAATCGGTCTCGGTTGAGGAATTGGCTGCGTTGGCGATTTCCGATGACAAAGTGATTGGCATCGGGGAGTGCGGTCTGGATTATTTTTATAAACATTCCCGGATCGACGAACAGCAAGCCTGTTTCCGCAAACATATCCGCGCCTGTCTGGCGGTGGACAAGCCGATTATCATTCATGCCCGCGATGCGGATGATGATATTATTCGTATAGTGCGCGAAGAAACGGGCGGGCAGGGGATACGCGGAATTATGCATTGCTTTTCCAGTACGCCCCGCATGGGCTTTGACGCCTTGGATCTGGGCCTGCATATTTCTTTTTCCGGTATTTTGACCTTTAAACGATCCGAGGAGTTGCGCGCCTTTGCCAAAGATGTGCCGTTCGAACGGTTATTGGTCGAAACCGATTCGCCCTATCTTGCGCCAGAACCACATCGCGGGCAAATGAATGTTCCGGCCTATGTTCCTTTGACAGGCGCCGTACTGGCCGAGATCAAAGGCGTATCGGTTGCCGATATGGCGGCCCGCACGACGGATAATTTTTATCGTCTCTTCCGGCTGTATCCGCCGGTTATTTCATGAAACGAAACGAGAGGATGTGCCATGTCGGAAAGTACATGTCGGATAACAATATTGGGGTGTGGGGATTCCGCGGGTGTCCCGCGTATCGGTGGGGATTGGGGGGCGTGTGATCCCGTCAATCCCAAAAATCGGCGGACGCGCGCCAGTGTGATGGTGCAATCGGATACGACAACCTTGGTTGTTGATACGGGGCCGGATTTTTGTGCCCAATTAACCCGTGAAGGCGTCCAGAAGGTCGACGCTGTTTTATATACGCATGCGCACAGCGATCATGTAACGGGCATGGATGATTTAAAAGTTTTGTCGGCAAAGGCTGGTAAAAAAATCCCGATTTATACCGATGCGGTGACCGTAAAAGACTTGCAACGCCGATTCGGATATTTGTTTGAACAAAAGTCAGAATTTTATCCGGCTGTTGTGGAACCCCGGATCTTCGACGAATTGTCCATGGGGCAGTCACAGCGAATCGGGGATATTGATGTGATCCCGTTTGTTCAGGATCACGGGCGGGGGAATCGGTCATTGGGTTTCCGCTTTGGGGATGTGGGGTATTCGACCGATATGAGGGACTTGGATGAGACCGCCTTGTCGGTTTTGAAAGGGGTGCGTGTCTGGATTGCTGATTGTGCCGATTACAGCCGGGGCCACGGGACATTGCATGCGACATTGCCCATTGTGCAGCAATTAAACAGCGTAATTGGCGCGCCTCAGGTTTATCTGACCCATTTAAAAGTATTTGACGATTATGCGCGGATGTCTGCGGATCTGCCGATGGGATACGCGCCATGTTATGATGGATTATGTATATATTATGTGAAAAATTAATCTTTTTTGTAATTTTCCTTGCATAACGGTGTCATTTTCGTTAAAAAGCCGTTCTTAAACACTTAACAGGATTCTCTATTATGGCAGTACCTAAGAAGAAAACATCGAAATCTGTGCGTGATATGCGCCGTTCGCACCATGCTCTGGAAACCTTTAACTGGGTGGAAGACAAAACAACAGGCGAACCAGTACGTCGTCACCATGTTGACCTGAAAACCGGCATGTATCGTGGCCGTCAGGTTGTCGAAGTAAAAGAATAAGTCATTCCTTCGGGCCTTGTTTTTGTGAAAAGCAAGGCCTGGGAGCTTTTCGGTCATGCGGGCGTTCTGCCCCATGAACGCTTTCTAGTTCATGTACTATATCTCTATCTCTCAGCCAAGCGCACAACATGGCGCAAAACAAGGATCGATAATGTCAGGTCATCTGACGATAGCATTGGATGCAATGGGTGGCGATTTAGGTCCTGAGGCTGTTGTCCCGGGTGCCGCCTTGGCTTTGAAAAAGAACAAAAATTTGCGCTTCATGTTTTTTGGAGATACCAAAAAAATCGAGCCATTTTTGCTGCATCATCCTAAACTTCAAAAAGTCTCTACCATTCACCATACCGATCATGCGGTGTCGTCGCATGAAAAGCCCGGAAATGCTTTGCGCACAGGGCGTCAGTCCAGCATGCGTCTGGCGATCAATGCGGTGGCTGACAAACAGGCGCATTGTGTCGTGTCTGGCGGGAATACCGGTGCCTTGATGGCCATGGCCAAGATGGTTTTGAAATGTTTGCCGGGGATCGAGCGTCCGGCGATTGCCAGTTTGCTGCCAACCGTGGACAAAGAAATTGTGATGCTGGATTTGGGCGCAAATCTGGAATGCACGTCTGCGATGCTGGTGCAATTTGCCAT
>CAZMZK010000012.1:0-21294 GCA_964570705.1 uncultured Micavibrio sp. | reverse complement strand
TTCGGCACCGGATTGTCGCGTCCGGTGATGGGGGATATGTATGATGTCTTGTTATCCCTGCGTGGAACCGAATGCCCGATGATCGCGGTGGATGTCCCCTCGGGGGCTATGGCAGATACGGGGGAGTGTCAACACTGTACCCCGCAAGCCACTCTCACGGTCACATTCGGATGGAAAAAACCGGCGCATCTGTTGTTGCCGGCCCGGGAAGCGTGCGGCGAATTGGTGGTGGCCGATATCGGCATTGCCGATGACGTTCTGGACGATATTGGCCCGTTTATGATGGAGAATGCCACATCGTTGGAATGGGGCGATGTATCCTTTGATAAACCGATGAATGCGCATAAATACCACCACGGGCATGTCGTGGTGTTGGGCGGACGGGCAATGACGGGGGCTGCCACCTTGGCGGCAACGGCGGCTTTGCGCGTGGGGGCAGGATTGGTGACAGTGGTGGCACCCGCCGATACCGCTATGATCCACCAATTGTCGTGCCCCAGTCTGTTGGTTGAACCGATGGGCGAATTGGCGCGGTTCAAGGAACATATCAAGGATCCGCGCCGGAATGCCGTTCTGGTAGGGCCTGGCGCCGGGCTGGATAATATCGGAGCCCTTAAGAAAATTGTTTTTGATACGGTTCAGGCCGAGCCAAAGAAAATCTGTGTGCTGGATGCGGATGCCCTCTCGGTCTTTGCCGATGATCCATCGGTGCTGATGAAAGTTTTAGGGCCACATTGTATTTTAACCCCGCATGAAGGGGAATTTGCGCGCCTTTTCCCCGATCTGACCGGATCAAAACCCGAACGGGCCTTTGCGGCCGCACGCCGGAGCAAAGCGGTTATTGTCTTCAAAGGGGCCGATACGGTGATCGCATCCCCCGATGCTCGACTGGTTATCAACAGCAACGGGACAGGATGGTTGGCCACGGCAGGTACCGGAGACGTGTTGGCCGGACTGATTGCCGGATTGGCGGCGCGGGATATTCTGGATCCATTTGATGCGGCGTGTGCTGCTGTCTGGATGCATGGCCGTGCCTCCGAATTGGCCGGAGCCGGACTGATTTCCGCCGATCTTTTGGGACGAATCCCCGAAGTCTTGAACGAGATGGTTCATCTGGATCTAGCGGACACAGATCTGTCCGGAGCGGATGAGGAACCGGAGTAAGCCCCACAACAGCCGGAAACCGACGCTCCTTTATTTTTTGACTTTTATATTTTTCGGGCCAGTTCTATAACTCCCGTTCTATAACTTAAGAATTGGCGCGATTTTTTAAAACCACGTGTAAGGAAGAAAAGACCATGGCAAACCCATCTCAGGATCATGATATCCCCGTTTCTGTCGATAGTTTTGACGAAGCACCGCGTCCGCGCCGTGGAATTCCCAAAATGGTCACATGGTTGGCGGGAACGGCCGTCGGCTTGGTTCTTCTGGCGGGTGGGGCAGGGATCATTGCCACCCAAGTCATTGATCAGGACAAGTACAAAGCATTGGTTGTGCAAAAAGTTGCGGAATCGACGGGATATACAATCAATTGGGAGGGCAATATCTCTTTGGGATTGATGCCGTTGCCGCATGCCAGCATCCGCAATGTGACGGTTAAAGCCGAAGATCACGCGATTTTGTCTCTGGCGCAAGCCGATGTTCAAGTGGCGCTAATGCCGTTACTGTCCAAAAAAGTGGATATCCGGAATATTACCCTCGATGAACCCGTGGTGACTTTAACGACCCTAAAAGATGGGCGGGCCGTCTGGATGCCAAAATCTTCCGCAAGCTCTGCTGAAACATCTGCTGACACCTCCTCTGAAACATCTGCCGCATCTCCGATGGATGTGGTGATCCGCCGTGTCGATATTACCAAGGGTGCGTTTGTCATCGACAACCAACAGACCGGCAGCAAACAGGAATTATCGAATCTCAATCTGGCGTTAAAAGCCGATAGTCTGACAGGGCCGTTTGATATAACGGGCGATACGCTATGGTCGGGACAAAAAATCGTGGTGAAAGCAACATCTGGCGCTGTGGATGGGGCCAATGGTGTGTACCCGATTCAAGCCAGCATCAGCCTTCCATCGGCAGCGACCAAATTGGAATTCACGGGCGTGGTCAACAGCAAGACCAAGGGAGCCAGTGGTGATGTTGTCTTTGAAGCCGACGATATCGCCAATGCGGTCAAAGCGGTCACCGGAACGGCGCCATCTTTGCCAGAGGGCCTCGGCGGGAAGGCAGAAGTCGCCGGAAAACTGGTGTATTCTTCCACCCGTGTGGCCTTGGATCAAATGGCGGTTCATGTCGGGCCGTTGAATTATACCGGACAGATGTCCGTGGATGGTTTAGGAAACGGAACACAGCCACTGGTTTCATTCTCTCTGGACTCCAAAGCTGCGGCTCCGCAAAATGCCGCGCCATTGATCGGATTGCTGTCTGACCTGTCGATTGCTGCCAAAGCCTCGCTGGAAAACAACAAACTGCAAATTGTGTCCTCCCATATCGCGACACAGGGAAATAATCTGGATATCTCCGGTTATGCGGATATCGCCACAACCCCGCCCAATGTGGATCTGGCAATTACGGCATCTGCGATTAATTTGGACAAATTGCAAGGGGCCGCTGGTTCCGGTTCTACGGCGACGACAGATTCAACATCGGACTCGAAAACGGGGAAACCTGCTGACATGGGGTTTGCTTTACCAGTGAATGGAAAAATCCGCGCTACAATCGGATCGCTGACAACGGGCGGGCAAATCTATTCCGGTATTGTTGCCGATATTGAAAACCAGAAAAACACTCTGGTTATTCACAAGGCATCGGTGAATTTGCCGGAGAATGCGTCTGTGTCCGTGAGTGGAAAAATTGCAGAGACCACAACTTTATCGGGGCTGGCTCTCTCGGTTGCGGCGCGGACATCCGACACAGATTCGTTGTTACAACGTTACGGGGTGACACCGCCGACATTATCTCGCAAGATCGGTGCGGCCTCGGTGGATTCGACCCTGACGGGGGATTTGAAAAATCTTGGGTTTGCGGCCACTGTTTCGGCGCTTCAATTCACGCTACGTGGGGAAGGGCGCGTGGCGGACCCTCTCGGAACGCCCGTTATCAACACATTGAAATTCGCGATCCAGCATCCGGATATGGCGCAGGCTATGAAGACCCTGAATGTCGGGGATGGATCGGTCGCTGGTGTGAGTGGGCCGTTAAGCCTCTCTGGTCAAGTGGCGTGGGCGGATAATACTTACAATGTTACCGATATTACCGGAAAATTGGGGGCAACCACATTGTCCGGATCTTTGTCGGCCACGACCCAACCGAAAATATCTTTGAACGGGCATCTGGATATCGGGGCAATCACGTTGCCATCCGCGACAAAATCCGGCGGCGGGACAGGGGGGGCAAGTGGTGGATCAAGTGGGGGCGCAAAATCCACTGGCGATACATGGTCGCGGGAAGCCATCGACACCGCATGGATGCACAGTTTCGATGCCGATCTGAAGATCAAAGCCAAAAGTATTACCCAGAATATGTGGACGTTAACCGATGCCAATCTGGCATTCCGGTTAAAAGACGGTGCGTTGACATTGGATGACGTCAGTGCCGGATTATTCGGCGGACGCGCCGCCATAAACGGGGTCATCAAAAGCGGGGCTGCCGCCAAAGATCCGTTAAGCCTGTCCGCCAAATTGACGGCCAACAATGTCGATGCGCAACGTTTGGCGAGTGCAGCCATGGGCAAGATGTCCCATCTTTTGACGGGAACCTTGTCGTCGGTGGATGTGTCGGTGAATGCCACGGGCGCGTCTCCGGCGGCTCTGGTGCAAACATTGGGCGGGAAAGGCGCAATGTCCGGCAAGAACATTATCGTCCAAGGCATTGATGCGGCCCAGTTGGCCGATGCCGCCAAGGGCAGTTACAAACCCATGGATCGCGCCGGAAGTTTATTCAAATCTTTCCAGAATGGATCCACCGAATTTACCGATTTCAATGCGGATTTCGGAATCCAGAATGGCGTTGTGACGTTTTCAAAGATTGCGTTCGATGGGCCCAAAGCCGCGTTGAACAGCACAGGGAATGTCAATCTGCCCGCCTGGACCGTGGATTTGAAAAACACGATGACGGTCAAAAATACCGATATTCCGGCCTTTGACTTTACCATCCGTGGCCCTCTGGATAACCCCATTAACTCCGGTGATGATATCATCAACACCTATCTGCAGAAAAAACTGGAAGCCAAAGCCACCAAGTTGATCGAAGACAAGTTGAACGGAAAATTGGGTGACAAGCTCAACAAGTTTCTGGGGACTGGAACAGGATCTGGCACAGGAACTGGTGCGGCTCCAGCTCCGGCATCGTCTGCTGATCCATCTGCAGCACCTGCGGCGTCTACACCCGATTCCACGACCGAGCAGCCAGCGTCCGATCCCAACAAAGCCGCCGCCAAAGAAGCGGTTGATTTGAAAAACACGATGACGGTCAAAAATACCGATATTCCGGCCTTTGACTTTACCATCCGTGGCCCTCTGGATAACCCCATTAACTCCGGTGATGATATCATCAACACCTATCTGCAGAAAAAACTGGAAGCCAAAGCCACCAAGTTGATCGAAGACAAGTTGAACGGAAAATTGGGTGACAAGCTCAACAAGTTTCTGGGGACTGGAACAGGATCTGGCACAGGAACTGGTGCGGCTCCAGCTCCGGCATCGTCTGCTGATCCATCTGCAGCACCTGCGGCGTCTACACCCGATTCCACGACCGAGCAGCCAGCGTCCGATCCCAACAAAGCCGCCGCCAAAGAAGCGGTTAAAGCCTTGCAAGGATTATTGGGGCGATAATGTTTTTGCGTAAGAACTTTATAAGATCAGTGCGATCGATGACACCGCAAACGCCATGAAAAAAATGGTTAAAGAGGCGGCCAAATAGACGGCGCCGCGGGTGCGTGGGGAAAAATACGATAACACGAGGAACAAAAAGATAAAAAATCCATAAGTGGCATAGCCGCGTAGGATCAAGGGCCAATCAAAAAAGCCGGTGATGCCTTTGCTGGCTCCGAAACTGTGGGCGATATCGATTTGTAGACGAAGAACCGCCATGCAGAGAAGGATAAATCCGGTGGCTTTTAATCGTTGGGAACGGTGGACAATCATCCATGCCAACGGAATCCATGTGATATCCAGCCATTCCCAGACAAAGACATGGCCCCAATGCGGGAGATCGTTCAGAAAGGAAGAGAGCATCGCGGAAAGGGCCTTTTATGATACATACGGGGTTTTCCTCTTGGAAAATCCGTTAAATGAACTAATATCATGTTCTTACAGGGTTTTTCATGACATATCAATTCCGCCATTTTCTTTACGTTCTCCCTTTTGTGTGCGCTGTCAGCGTATCTCCGTTGGCGGCCCGCGCGGATTCGTCGACGGGGCAGGTCATTATTCGGGACACCGAAATTGAAAAAGACCTCCGGCAATGGACAGATGGTATTATGGGGGCTGCGGGATTAAACCGCAATCAGGTCAATATCGTTTTGATTGATAGTCCGGAGGTCAATGCCTTTGTGGCGGGGGGCGCGAATATATTCATATACAGCGGATTGATCGGGTTGACCGATAATGTGGGAGAGGTCATCGGGGTGGTTGCCCACGAAACCGGACATATTGCCGGAGGGCATTTGTCCCGCGCGGCCGAGGTTGGAAAAAATGCGTCGTTTGAAGCGATGTTGGGGGCCATTGTCGGGATTGGGGCCGCCATTGCCACCGGAGATGGAAGTGCGGCTGCTGCTGGAATCAGCATCGGTCAAGGACAGGCGATGAATAATTATCTGGCGTTTAGCCGTGTGCAGGAATCGGCAGCAGATCAGGCTGGATTACGTTTTCTGACCACCGCGAATCTCAGTCCCGAAGGTTTGCCGGGTTTTCTGGATAAATTGTCGTCTCAGGAATTATTGCCGACATCGCAGCAATCCCAATTCGTACGAACCCACCCCTTATCCCGTGATCGGGTCGATGTGTTGCAACATAAAGTGGATGAATCCCCTTTGAAAGCAAAACCATTTCCGCCAGCATGGGATGATCAATACGCACGGGTTAAGGCCAAGTTGTTAGCTTACACATCCCCGCAACAAGTGGCATATAAATACCCGTCTTCGGATAACAGCATTCCGGCTCTCTATGCGCGGGCGATTTCCAGCTACCGGATCAATCAGATACAGCCAGCTTTGGAACAAACCGAAGCTCTGATCCGGAAAGAGCCGGATAATCCCTATTTTTATGAATTAAAGGGCCAGATCCTTTATGAATTCGGAAAGGCGGCCCAGTCTGTTCCCGCGTATGAAAAGGCGGTGGCTTTGGCCCCTGATGCCGGATTGATCCGGACGGCCTTGGCCCAATCCCTGATCGAGAGTGCCGGATCTGATCCCGCAAAATTGCAAGCGGCCATTGATCATCTGAAACGTGCGGAGAAGGATGAGCCAAGATCCACGGGCGTTAAACGCCTGTTGGCGACGGCCTATGGACGCATGGGAAAAGAAACCGAAGCCCGTGTCTTTTTGGCAGAAGAGGCCCTCATGCGCGGAAGACGTCAGGAGGCGGCCAGCATGGCCGATGCGGTCTTGAAACAATTACCGGCTGGATCTCCGGAAGCACTTCGCGCCAAAGATATTATAAATATGGTTGGCGAACCTGATAAAAAACAGTAAGATTTTGATCTCATTTCACATTAAGGAGTTTCATTGTGACGTTAACCAAAACCCTTCTCTTGACGGCGTGTGCGTTTGCATTCGGATTTTCAACTCTTCCTGCGCAAGCGGCTGAACAAGCTGCGGCAGAAAAGCCTGCAGCCGAAAAAGCCAAACTGCCATTCGATGAAAATCAACGGGCCGCGATGGAAGATTTCGTCCGTAACTTTATCCTCGATAATCCGGAAGTTCTGATGGAATCGGTCAATCGTTACCGTCAGGCCGAAGCCCAGAAAAAAGAAGAAGGGGCGGTCAAAGTTTTGAAAGACAATATGGCCTTCTTGAAAAGCGGAAAACATCCGGAAACCGGCAATAAAAAAGGCGATGTGTTGGTCGTTGAATTTTTCGATTATAACTGTGGCTATTGCAAACATGCCTTGAAATCGGTTCAGGAACTGACACAAAAAGACAAGAATGTGCATGTCGTCTTTATGGAGTTCCCGATTCTGTCGCCACAATCGGCTGTCGCCTCCAAATGGGCGGTGGCGGCGAATAAACAAGGAAAATATTGGGAATTCCATCAGGCTGTTCTGGAATCCAATGCGCCAAAAGACGAGGACAACCTGTCCAAGATTGCCAAATCGGTGGGCTTGGATGTCGATAAGTTGAAAAAAGATGCGGCGAGCAAAGAGGTTGAAGAGTATCTCGCCTCGGTCAAAGCGTTTGGTGACAAATTGGACGTGACCGGAACTCCGGCCTTTGTTGTCGGAAGCCAGATTGTGCGTGGGTACATGGAATATGAACCATTCAAGACAATCGTCGATGAAGAACGCAAAAAATCGGGCGCGAAATAGTGTCTGTGAAACGCCCCGTACTGATTGCGTTGCGTATCACAGGCGTGGTGATTCTTATGCTCGGGGCCGCTTTTTTCGCGGCCCGGGCGTATTACCAGCATGAGTCACGGGCTGCGATCCAACTGGCGACACAGATGGACGGATCTCCTGTGATCGGGGATCGTGACCGTCCGTTTCCCGTGGTGGAATTTCTGGATTATCGGTGTGTCCATTGCGCTCCCATGGCGCGTTTGATGGACGAAGCGATTGGACAGGATCCGGACGTTAAAATACTGCTGCGCCCTGTGCATGTCGGGGATGACGACTCTTTGAAAATTGCCAGTCTTGTGCTGGCTGTCGACAAACAAAAAGCCGGAGCCACAGAGTCTCTGCATCGCGCGATTATGGCCTTGCCGGACATTCCAACCTATGACACCGCCTTGCAATTGGCGGCGCAGCAGGGATTGAATATTGTGCAGGCCGAAAAAGACGCGGTCGATCAACAGGCGATGGTGGCCCAAAATACCCGCCTTCTGGGGCAAATCGGATTTTCCTCTGTCCCCGCGGTCATTATCGGGGATAAAGGCTATATGCCATTCGATCAGATCCCGGGGGTCAATGAATTTTTGCTGATGGTGGTGGATGCCAAAACCCGTTTGCATGTTTTAAAGTCCCTCCCATCTGAATAACGCCGGAATCCGGCGGAAAGGACTCTCTCCTCATGAAACGCTCTGCGGGACTATTTGCAACGGTGATGATACTGTTGACTGGAGCGGGGCACGTTCTGGCCGCAGAAGGGCCACAGCCACGCGGGACATCTCTCTTTGCCTATGAAATGGCCAAGGGCATGACGGTGGGGGCTGTTTTTGGCGATATTCCTATCACAGGACCGGATCGGTTGCTGGCCGCGCAGTGCGCCGTGTGCGATCATGTGGAGATCCACAAAATGGTGGATGATTCCGGTATTATGCGCATGCGCCCCGTGCCATTCGTCGATATTCCAGCGGGGCAGACGGTAACCCTGTCTGCGATGGGGTATCATCTGATGCTGATGGGGATGACGTCTCCTTTGCACGCAGGTGATTCTCTCCCCCTGACCCTGACATTTGAAAAAGCCGGACAGCGTACCGTGACGGTTCCGGTATATTCTCGTAAATCGCATAAATGAAATCTGTTTTTTTGCCGCAGGTTAATGGAGGAACCTGTCTCCAAACAGAACAACCAGTCCTGCCAGAACCAGAATAACTCCGGCGGCACGATCAAGCCATAAGACTGTGCGTGGCGTTTTAAGCCATGTTCCGGCTACGGCCCCAAGCCCTGCATAAAAGGATAATGTCCCGATAAAGGTCACAACGATAACAGCGGACGCCATGGCCATGTCGGTCCCTGTTGCTGATCTTAAATCCAGAAAGGCGGGTAAAAAACTGACAAAGAACAAGAGGTCTTTGGGGTTGCCTGACGTCAGGATAAACCCGCTTCCGACCAGAGTGAGGGGGGATTCCGGCGCAATTTTTTCAATGGAGCGGATTTGTCCCGAGGCATATACCATCGCCATCATGCCCAGATACAACAAATAGCCACCGCCCACGCATTTCAAAAGAGAAAAATACAGAGCGTGTTGGCTGATCAAGAGGGCCAATCCACCCATCGCCAGCATGGCAAAGACAAAATCACCGATGACAATCCCCAGAATAAACAGGGCGACACGACGAAAAGGCATCGATAGGGATCGCCCAACCGTCGCAAATACAGCTGGCCCGGGAGATAGTCCCAATATCGCAGTGGCCAACGACAGGGCCACCGCATTTTCAAATGAAAAAGTCATTCCGGAAGGTTATCTTATTTGCTGCGCGATAACAAGATGACCCGTGCACGGGGCACCTACAAAGAAACGTAACGTAAACCTTGCCACCTTGAATATCTTGCAAAAACTTTTCCGATGACACGCCCTAGGATAAGGCCTCCAGCATTTCAGCCACCAACGGATGACGGACAATGTCTTCGGATTTCAGGTGGATGACCGCAATATTTTCAATGGTTTTAAAGCGTTCGGCAATATCGGCAAGACCGGACATCCCATCCAGCAAATCACTTTGGTCAGGGTCACCTGTCACCACCATGGTCGAATGCCACCCCAAACGCGAGAGGAGCATTTTTAATTGCGCATAGGTGCAGTTTTGCGCTTCGTCAATCACAACAAAGGCGTTATTGAGTGTGCGCCCGCGCATAAAGCCGACCGGAGCAATCTCGATCGTGCCGTCTTCCAGCAATTGGCGGACACGCTTGCCCCCCAAGCGATCCCCCAGAGCATCGTAAAGTGGCCGCAGATACGGAGCCATTTTCTCATGGAGGTCTCCGGGCAGAAAGCCGAGCGATTCGCCGGCCTCCATCGCGGGGCGCGAGAGAATGATTTTCTCGACCTTTCCGGCTTCCAACGCTTCGACGGCTGCGGAAATAGCCAGATAGGTTTTTCCCGATCCGGCTGGGCCAATGGCCAACGTCATATGATGGGTAGCTATGGCGTCCATCAAAGCGCGTTGCCCGTCGGAGCGGGGTTTGATTTTGCGCAGATAGGATTGATCGCGGTTGCGGTCGATTTCGGTATCCAGCGGGTGCCAATCCGGATCATCAAAAACCGTATGCAGGACATTCCCTGTGTTGTGAACCTTGGCGCGGGCAATTTGGTCTTTGCGGGGTTTGCCGGATTTGGACATGTTTTTCGACATGGAGGTTCCTTTCGCTGGAGGGGATGAAATGCGTAAAATCAGGGGGGAGGAGGACGAAACAGACGACAAAAAAGGGTCAACGCGCCGCGCTGTGCAAAACGGCGGCGGACAGAGAGGATTCCGAAGGTCAATGTGGTGAGGTCAAGACGGCGATAGGATCTATCGCGGGAGGAAGAGACGCGTATGTGCCGTTTATCGTGAACCAAGGATACCCCGCCGGTTGGCTGTGTTGGGATGAAGAAGGCGCGAAGAAGAGGACAACAAACAAAAAGACGAACAACTTGGTTACATGCTACCTGATTCGGGGGATCCGGTACAAGAAAATAGAAAACGACGCGTGGGATGTTTTTTAATACACCAGTGGATAACGATGATACACGTCGTTAATATCGCGCAAAACGTCCTCTGACAAGGTTAAGTCAAAGGCGGCAATATTGCTTTTGAGTTGATCCAGTGTTGTGGCGCCGATAATGGTGGAGGTCACAAAGCTTTGGTGATCCACGAATTTCAACGCCATTTCTGTTGGACTCAGGCCGTGCTTGGTCGCCACGGCCAGATAACCCTCGACCGCGGCGTGAGCCAATAGGGTGTTCCGGAAGCTGTCAAACTCGTGACGGAGTTGTTTCTCAACATCCCATCTAGATTTTATTGGTATTGCACCATGTCTGTATTTTCCGCTGAGCATGCCTGTGGCCAAAGGGGACCAAGGCAGATAGGACACATCTTCGCGGACGCAGACTTCGGCCACATAGGGATCATCCGATCGATTGAGTAAAGAGAATTCGTTCTGGATCGCGTGTGGGCGGGGGAGAGACAATTGATCGGACAATTGCACATATTTCATGATGCCCCAAGCGGTATCATCGGACAGTCCCATAAAACGGACTTTTCCGGCGGTCACAACGCTGCCCATGGCGGAGAGAATATCGCGCAAATTATCTTCGATTTCGGCGGTCTTTGTCGCGGTAAAGTCAATCGTTCCGGCATGATTTCGTCCGAAATGCGGGAAAGAGCGGTTTGGCCAATGCAATTGGTACAGGTCGATATAATCGGTTTTCAAGCGGGTCAAGGATGCATCCACGGCGGCGCGGACGCTGGCTCCGGTCAGTTTTTCACCGTTACGGATCCACGGAATTCCCGGACCTGCAACTTTTGTGGCCAGAATAATATTGTTACGATGTTTTGTTCTTTGGAACCAACTGCCAATATAGCTTTCGGTAAGGCCTTGGGTAGGGGCGCTGGTTGGAACGGCGTAGAGTTCTGCCGTATCAAAGAAATTCACCCCCTGCGCAACGGCGTAATCCATTTGGCTGTGCGCGTCGTCTTCGGTGTTTTGTTGCCCCCATGTCATGGTTCCAAGGCACACGCGGGACACGTTGAGGCCTGTGCGGCCAAGAGTGGAATACTTCATAGACGGCATCCTTTTTAGAGTGATGAAAACCAATATAATAAAAAACGGGCTAAAATCCAGCTTGTTTTATGTGGAGGAAATTATAAAGGGGGTGGCGGCGTTCGGGTGGCCATCTGGATGAGTTCATCTTCATGGGCGATTAGCTCGCGGGCTTCGCGCAGGGCTTTGTAATAATGGCCTTGAATCAGTTGGGCATTGATTTTGATGCAGAACAGCGATGTACTGGGGGCGGCATCCTGAATCATTTTCATCAGGGAAAAATATTTCGGATGATAATCCCGTGGATTACGGGCCAGATACATGCATTGCAACAGGAAATAGATTTTGCGGCAGGGGCTGGTCGCTTCGGATTCCTGCATAATATCTTTTTCCCGCAAAATCGGGGTGTCGCCGGAAATATGCAGACGGGTACGTTGATTGTCATTGGTCATGACGGCCGTACCGACCAGAATTTTTTCACCGGGTTTTAAATCAATAATTAATGCCATATCAAATGTCCTCCATCGTCGGGGATGATGCAAAATTTTGGAATATCTCGTGCTGAGGGGGCTCTGCGAGAGGCTCGTCCCCAAAAAGTGTGGACGCTTTCGCGTGTAATAGGGTCAGAGCCGCGGGCTCTGCCAGAGGAGAAGCACGGGAAATATGGGTCTTGGCCGATTCCGCCATCTCCAGTGTTTGAAGGGCAAAATCACGGCTGATGGCCAGAGTGGTTTCCTGTGCCGATATAATGTTCCGTAGCGTGATGGCCATATCCATGGCATTCATCACATCAATGCGGGCATTCTGGATCGAAAACAGCGTAGAAAAATCAGGTTTCCGAATGCCAAGGGCATCTGATGTCAGCGGAAATCCTTGTGTGACAAGATTGTTTGTGCCCCTTTCATCAAGGGTGGTGATCAGCGATCCACCATTCAACAGATTGGTGTCGTGGATATAGGATTCCGCAACGGCTGTATCCAGTTTTTCCAGAGCCCGTAAAAACCAGGATTCGAATTCCTTCAGTTGATGGATCGTTTTTTCATGCATCGGAGAAGAGAGTGGAGCTCCGGGGGTAAGGGACGTTGTCGGGCTCAAGGTGTTTCTGGCACGGACAGTCAAACCGCCCGCTTCCTCAAGATGGGCGATGACCTCGCTGCATCGGTTTTTCTGGTGGGCCAGAATATCCAGATTGGTTTCAAGAGTGTGAATCAGGGGGCGAATATGGGATTCGGAGTTTTCCAAACACTGTGACAGGGCGCGTTGCCATTCCTGATCATTTGCTTCTGTAGCAAGTGACGGAAGATGTTTTTGTAAGGGGGATGTAATGTGAATGGACATATATGCGGTACCTCCTTCCTGGGGTCGTCAAAAACGGGCGTGATTCTACGCCTTACGCCTGTATACTATACCTCGTGGCCTATTAACAAATGGTAAATAACTTACCATCCCTCAATTTTCCAGATAGGCCAAAGCTTGGGACAGAGCACCGGGAGTTGGGGCTGTGGTGCTGCATTGCCCTAGTGAATCACATCGATTCTGACCAATCAATCCCCTTCACTATAAATTGAGGGGGGTAAGATTTTCAACAGATGGTTAAGTGCATATTACGTACGACGTGTTTCCGAGGAGGATGGAAGAAACGCGCGGGTTTTGGCGATGGCTTCGGCAATGCCGATGCGTTCAATGACCACGCCTTCGGGGAACGCGGATAATAAACGGGATGGCATCGCGTTATCCAACATGACAAACACGCCGCGATCGGTGGCGGTGCGGACCAATCGTCCATAGGCTTGTTTCAGTTTTAAACGGGTCAGGCGATCGTCATAGGCACTGCCGCCGAAACATTTTTTGCGTTCGCGTTGTAAAAGAGTGGCGCGGGGCCATGGGACGCGGTCAAAGGCAATCAGGCGTAAACTGTCCCCCGGGACATCCACCCCATCGCGGACAGCATCGGTACCCAACAGGCAGGAGTGACGATCATCCCGGAACATATCGACCAGAGTGCCCGTGTCGATGCCGTCGCTGTGCTGGGCATAGAGGGTGATGCCACGTTCGGATAGGGCGGGCAAAATGGTTTTATGCACGGATTTCAGACGTTGAATCGAGGTGAACAGGCCAAGGGCTCCGCCCCCTGCGGCCTCGAACAGGGATTGGTAAGCGCGGGCCAATTGCGCCATGTCGGATTTGGAAATATCCGTCACAATAAATACGCGGGTTTGTTCGGCATAGTGATAGGGGGACGGAACCGAAAAGCGTAAGGGCGTCAGGCTCAAATGCTGGGCCCCTGTGAGGGATTCTGCGGTTGTCCAATCATCCCCATCGGAATCTTTTAAGGTGGCCGATGTCAGGGTGATGCTGTGGCTTTGCGATTTCAACGCCTCGGCCAAGGCTTTGGTCGGGTCAACAAAATGGCGATGCAGACCGACATCGATAATTTTTCCGTCCTGACGTTCAATTTCCATCCAATCTATGACGTCCGGCTCTGGTGTCTCGGTCTGCAAATGCTCCAACATCATAATCCACGGGGAGATGGTATGGTTGATCCGCCGATCCAAAGAGAGGGAGACGGCTTCCAGACGTTTGCGGGAGTCGGGGGAAAGTGTGTCGGTTTCTTCCGAGAGTTTTTGTTTCAATCGCGCCGACAGGCGGGACATCGGAGAGCGCAAAGTTTTCAATTTCTCCAGCAGAGGCAGGGATGTGTCGTACACCTCATCGGATAATGGAAAGACCGATGTTTCGAGAGAATAGGGCGTGGCGCGATCCTCTCCGTTGCGGGCCCAGACCTGATGATACAGGCTTAACAGAAAGGCTTCGACCTCGCCCACCACATTTTCATGACGTCCGCGTTGCAACCAATCATGCGTCGGAAGAAACCGCGCATGGTGCAAAATGGCCTCCAGTGATTTTCGGGAGTCATCGTCGTTCTCGATCAAATCCTCCACGCGTTTTTTTAATCCACGGGCGCGGGATTTTTTGCCTCCGTCCGGCCCCAATAACCATCGGCGCAAATCATGGGCTTCGATCCCTGTTAATGCGGCTGAAAAGGCGCTGTCGGCGGCATCAAAGACATGGTGGCCTTCGTCAAAAATAATATGGGGCGACAGATCATCATCGTGATGGGCGGCTTTGATCATCACAACCGCATGGTTGGCAATGACAATCGGGGTGCGTTGGGCTTTGCGAATAATCCGTTCACTGAAACAGCGGTGATAATGGTCACAGGCCGAGAAAATACATTCGCCCCGCCGATCGGCCAGCCCCGTGGTGCCGCCTGCACCGATGACGCCGGGCAACCATCCGTGAAAACTGGTGCCGGTGAAATCGCCATCCGGAGTATCCATGATCCACCGCGCCATTAATCCGGCTGCTCTGGCGGTATGTCCACCATGAGCCAATGCGGCCCCCGCCGCCATATCTTCGAGGTTTAACAGGCAGAGGTAATTCTCGCGGCCTTTGCGCAAAGTAACTTTGCTGTCCCGTACATCCGGATCGGGGTAAATGCGTGTGATTTCGGTGGCAATTTGCCGTTGCAGGTTTTTGGTATAGGTGGAAATGGTGACGGATCCGGTGTTTTTTTCGGCCCAGACCGAAGCCGGAGCCAGATAGCCCAGAGTTTTCCCGACACCGGTGCCCGCTTCGGCCAATGTCACATGCGGTTGGTCAGGGGCATCGGGCGGACGGAAGGTCTCGGCCAGACGGGTGGCGTAATTCACTTGTTCGGCGCGTTTCTCCGCGTGATTCTTGGTGGTGAGGAGGGAGGCCAGCCGTTCCCGTGTTTCATCACCGGTCACCGGAATATGGGACGGCGGCGGCAAGGGGGCGTCATCGGCCCACTCTGGCAATTTGCTCCACACATTCAACGCATTGCGGCTGGACACAATCGGGCGGGTCGGGTCATAGGTTTCGCCCAGAGCCTGAAACACGAGGTTGGTCCATGGCCATCCTCTGCCGTTTAATCCCATGACACAAGCGATCTCGAGCAGTTTGGCTTTGTCGGCAGGCGTGTCGCGCAGGTCGGCGAGCAGGGTATTCACGCAATCCAATAGGGTCAGCGGATAATCCATCACATCTTGCGGAGGCTCCAGATAGAGGGCTTTGGCGAGGCCTGCCGGAGTCGGCACACAAAACCGTGTCGGATGCACAAAGGCATATAACTCCAGAACATCCATCATCTGCAGATGGTCATGGCCCAATCGGGCATGGGTATAGGGAGCATGGCAGACAAGAACAGGGGACGACGACGAAATTCTGGAAGCTTGCGCCGCCGTCATCTCAAGGATTTCGCCCTCTGTGTTCAGATAGACGCATCTCCCCGCACCCCAACAGAGTGTCGCCGCCGTAAAACGCGGCAGCGGGGGAAAAGAGGCGGATGGGGACGGAGATACCTGCATCGGGCAGACTTACCACAGTTTCCAATAAAAAACGATAGTGTGCGTGGGGGGCGGGGTGGGGTGGGAGCTCCTGTGGTGTGTCGCTCCATTCTGCACGAGCATGGGGGTAACTTTCAAAAGCGCATTGACCTTTTTTCGGAGTGTTTGTTACGCTTTGATATGCAAACAAGGGAGATTCTGGCGATGACCATGGAAAACGTGTATAGCTATCTCGAATATCTGGCCCTGACTGTGGATCAATTGGCCGAAGCCGTAACGGCAACCGAGGACGAGCGGGCCGTCTTTGCGGTGCGTCAGACGGAGTGGGAGACGGCTGTGCAAGAGGCCCGGAAACAGGCTGATTTGGCAGAGGCACGCGCGGCTCTTGCGGAAGGACGCGCCCAAAAAGCGGAAGATAAGATTCAGGAATTAACTCTGGTTATCAAGTCGTTGAAGACCCAGCAAAAAAATCTTTCTGTGGGGCAAGCGGATTTGTTTGCGCCTCCTTCCACTGAGGCTCCGCCACCTATCCAAAATCCGAATGGACACAAGGTGGCGAATGACGAAAATGCGCTGATCCTTGCCCGAAAACTTGATTCGACAATTGATAAAGTCCAACGTTTGATCCGCGATGCGGCTCGGGCATAAAGACGTAGTCCCTAGACAGAACAGGAGAGAAAAATGGCCGAAGTAAATCTGGCACTGGATGGACGGAGTTATCCGATAGCCTGCGATGATGGGCAGGAACGGCGTGTGCAACAATTGGGCGATTATGTGGATCAACGCATGAAAGACGTGGCGATTTCTGGCGCGAATAACAAAACCCAGGCCTTGGTGCTGGCGTCTTTGGTATTGGCGGACGAAGTGTTTGATTTAAAGGAAAAGTTATCTGCTGTGGCACAAGAAAATGCGCAGTTATCGTCTCAGGAAAAAACGATTTCCTATCTCGGGTTGTCGCCGAATGATGAGCAGAGTGTGGTGACTGCCATCGGGGCGATGGCGACAAAAGTTGAAAAATTGACGGCACGGATCAAACGATCGGCGTAAGAGTTCATCCCAAAACGTTTCTGCAAAAATCTAGGGCGTGTTATTCAGGGGCGGGTGCTTGTTCCGGCGGATGGGGCAATCCATCGTTCGATGACAAGACCGATATCGCTATTATTCTTTGGCGGGATGCGGCCGATTTGAACTTCAATGACCAAATTCTGGTTCTGGATATCGGCTTTTTTGTCGATTTCGTCCGTCTGTGCGGCATAAAACGACGTCATGATGGGCACATCAATCAACCAATGATATGTTCCGGAAATAACCCCTTCTTTCAGAATAACGCCATCCGCATTGGAAATCGTTTGCAACCGCATATCCCGTGCCGATAGCACAGAGTAAAGATTCGTTTTGTCGATATAGGATTTATATTCCTGCAGCGCATAGGGGGTAAAATTCGCCGAAAACTTTGCAATATCCGCGTCCCATGTTTTCGGGGTCATCGTCATGGCTTGGGTGACAACGCTGGATGTCCATTCAATCAACTGCCGTTGGTTGCGATGAGGCTGATCCAGACGGGTACTTTCCTGGGATGTGTCATTGGCTTGGCCGTACATTTGCGCCAGAGGCGATGCATTTCCGGGAGTCTGGTTGGTGGGGGCTGTTGGAAAGGGGGCTTGAAGCGTTTCTTCGGGCGGAGGGCCGCTATGATCGTCCTTGTTGAATATCTGGTCCAGAACTGATCCGGCCTTTGCGCCTGACGGGTATGTCGCCATCATCAAAGACAGGAGTGCGAAAAGTGCGAAGGAAGAGGTTCTTGCAGGTGCTTGGGTCATTTGCTTTGGTTTGCATTCCGAAAGATGTTGGGGATCACTTTCTTCATTGTACCAATTGCGCGACCAAATTCCATGACATTTTCAAGGCGGCGATCCAGAAAAGCTTGGGTAATGATATGATTCTCGGAGTCATCGCCGATCCAGACCATGGTGGTTCCCATCATGATGGATGACAAAAGAGCCCGTTTTGTCTGGCGGTTATAATCGGTGGCGGTGTCACCTGCCCATGTCCAGATACGGTCGGATGTGCGCCACAAAACGCGTTGCCCTTGAATGACATGGGTTGGCATCGCCCAAAAGGCCAAGGCAAACTCGGTGACTTTTTTATAAGGGGCCAATGCGTCATAACGCGCCATCACGGCGGCGCGGACCTTGTCTTTGCTCCGTAAGGAGGCCGCAGGGATTTTTTCAATCCGTTTCATCATGTCGCGGTCGATATAATCGGAAAAATGGGCCACGGCATCGACCATGCCATTGGGGAACAGGGACAGGGTGATATCATCCTGAACCCCGCAGGCTTTGGCAGCTTGGTTGATAGCGGCGGGTGTCCAGCCATTTTGGGACACCTCCGGTAAGGCGGCCAAGATCACCTGATCGCGCAGAGTAGACATAAAATGTGACATGAAACTTCCCCTGATTATCGTCTGTGAATAACGTCTGATGGTGATCGTATCAAAAAATCCCGGGTTTTGAAAACAATTGATTATACTGCAGTGCGGGGAAGGGAAGCTCCCTTTATTTTGGGGGATCCTTAAAAAAATCATGAAGAGATCCCTGAAATAGGCTATAACAGCTCCATCATGAACAAAGACTCCGAACACGATAACCGCCCGTCAGACATGGACACATCCCGTGGCAAAATAACCCAACGCATGAAACGTTACGGGCAAGTGTCGCGTGCCGCAGCAGGTTTGGCGGCCAAGGTCGCCGGAGAAAAGGTTCTGGGGATTTCCATCGACCGTGAAAAACATGCCGCAGATTTGATGATGCGCTTGGGCCATTTAAAAGGGCCTTTGATGAAGGTGGGGCAGATTCTGGCCACGATTCCGGAAGCGTTGCCACCGGAATATGCCGCCGCGTTACAAAATTTGCAATCCAACGCTCCCCCCATGGGGTGGCCCTTTGTGCGGCGGCGGATGCGGGCGGAACTGGGGCCGGATTGGGAGTCAAAATTCAAAACCTTCGGGCAGGAAGCCGCTGCCGCGGCAAGTCTGGGCCAAGTGCACAAAGCCACGTTACATGACGGGCGCGAGGTGGCGTGCAAATTACAATATCCGGATATGCAATCGGCCATCACCGCGGATTTGTCCCAGTTAAAGTTGATGTTTTCGTTGTTTGAATCCTTTGATAAAGCCATTATCACAGGGAATATCCACGAAGAATTGCGCGACCGCTTGTTTGAAGAACTGGATTACGAACTCGAAGCCAAACGAACCCGTCTTTACAAACAGATGTTGCGGGACGAGGCGGGCGTCAGTGTTCCCGATATCGTGCCCGAATTGTCCACGGCTCGCTTGTTGACATCCACGTGGATGACGGGGGACAAGATCATGTCCTATGTCGGGGGACAGACAGAAGACCGCAATACCATTGCCATGAATATGTTTCGGGCGTGGTATGTGCCGCTTTACTATTACGGCATTATTCACGGGGACCCGCATATGGGGAATTATTCGGTGCGGTCGGATCTGGGGATCAATTTGCTGGATTTCGGGTGCGTGCGGGTGTTTCGTGGGGAATTTGTCGAAGGCGTGATCAATCTGTATCGCGCATTGCAGACCGACAATCGGGATTTGGCGGTTCATGCGTTTGAAACATGGGGATTCCAGAATCTGAACGCGGACCAGATTGAAACCTTGTTGATTTGGGCCGGATTTTTATACGAACCGTTGCTGGATGATAAAAAACGCATTATCGGCGAGGCCAAGCAAGGGGTTTACGGACGGGAAACCGCCCGCAAGGTGCATGAACGCTTGCGCGAAGTGGCGGCCATCAACGGGGGAGTCGTTATCCCGCGGGAATTTGTCTTTATGGATCGGGCCGCGCTGGGCTTGGGGTCGGTGTTTATTCATCTGCAGGCCGAAATAAACTGGCATCGCGTGTTCGAAGAGATGATTGCCGGTTTCGATGTCACGTCCCTAAAAACACGGCAAGCGCAGCTTCTGAATTCCCCAGAAGTATCCGGCTGACGTCTGTGCTTGAAGAGGTGGCGGATTTATTTGTTGACATAATATTTAACTTGCGGCTATAAAGACGTGCATCAAGGATATTATTTTTATGTCGCACAAAAAGTCACAAAAAGAGTTAAAAAACAGGTACCTCAACTTAGCTGGTGCAACTTGGAGTCCGGAGAAACCCGATAGGGTTTTATCTATGGGTGGTTATTTTGCCGTGGCCGCAATGGCTGGACTTATCCATTTGGGAGCTGTTTTTAATTCAAAAGTTGAACAAAATGAAGCTTCGTATTTAGGTGCTGGTTTGTCTGGTGCGGCCTTAGCCATAGGGCTTTACAGCTCCATTCGTCGACGTCTTGAATCTCCCCGAATAAGTTTACATTATAACCGTCTTGTGATTGACACTTCGCCGGATCCTGGCTCCCCTCCGACCTCACCCGATATACTACGAAAAGTTGGAAGGTATGAAAGACTCTATCAGATTTATTGGGCCTGTTATACGCCATTGATACTCTCAACAACAGGAAGTATCATTAAACTTTTTAATGGAAACAATACATCAGGGGATCTATTCGTAACTGGTATAATATTGTCCATGATGTTGGAACATGCTTTTCGTTATAGACAACTTTATAAAATTACCCAAGGAAATTGGGTGATTACCGATCAAGGCTCCGCAATTGGGAAATTTCAGGAAGAAGCAAGAGGGAATCTTTTGAATAACCCTGATAGCGCCCCCATTCAAGTTCCGAAGTGAAATCCACTCAACTCTACCGCTTGTCATATATTTTGATGATATAGAGGGGATTGGCTCCAAATAAAAAAACATCATAAAAAAACATGGACAATCCGGACCAAAATAGTTTTATATGTCGGCTCGACACAACAGAGGTTGCCAAATGATCAAGAAAAAACCGGAACTCCTTGCCCCTGCGGGGTCACTCAAAGCGATGCGCCATGCCTTTGCCTATGGCGCGGATGCGGTTTATGCCGGATTGCCGAAATATTCTCTGCGCGTGCGCAACAATAGCTTTAAAAAGGATGATGCATTGGCGGTTGGAATTGCCGAGGCCCATGCGATGGGCAAAAAGCTGTTTGTGGCGGCCAATTTATTCCCCCATAACCCAAAGGTGCGGACTTTCCTGCACGATATGGAACCCGTCATTGATCTGAAACCGGACGGATTGATTATGGCGGACCCGGGATTGATTATGATGGTGCGGGAAAAATGGCCCGAAGTGCCCATTCACCTGTCGGTCCAAATGAACACCATGAATTATGCCAGTGTGAAATTCTGGCAATCTTTGGGGCTGA
>CAZMZK010000011.1:0-23346 GCA_964570705.1 uncultured Micavibrio sp. | reverse complement strand
GAGCACCTGAAATCCGCGATCAAGAAATTGGGGGCCGCCGCCGATTTAAACTCGCAAATCAGTGAAAGCCTGCACAGCATCAACCGCTTGTTGGTATTTTTAAAGCAAGTAGCCGCGCAAGAACCCACAACGACAGCCGCGATTGATTTGCTGATTGCCGATACCAACGCCCTGAATGCCCAATGCGCCTTTTTATCGGATAAAATCACCTTTCTGCTCGATGCCACGCTGGGCCTGATTAACGTCGAGCAAAACGTGATTATCAAAATTTTCTCGGTGGTGGCCGTGTTTTTCATGCCGCCAACGCTGGTATCCAGTATTTACGGAATGAATTTCCATCATATGCCGGAACTGGACTGGATCGGCGGATATCCGATGGCGATTTGCATTATGATCCTCTGTGCTGTGATTCCGTATATTTACTTTCGTAAAAAAGGATGGTTATAACCTTTCCATGACACATTATTCCAAAAAGATTGCCAGCTATCTTCCCAATGTACTGGCCGAAGCAACCATTCCCCAGCTCCCGAACCATTATCGGGGGAAAGTCCGCGATTGTTACGATCTGCCCGATCATACCCGGGTGATTATCACCAGCGACCGGATTTCGGCTTTTGACCGCATTTTGACCACGATCCCGCTCAAAGGCCAAGCCTTGACCCAAATGGCGCGGTTCTGGTTTGATGCCACCGGCGATATTTGCCCCAATCATGTGGTGTCCTACCCCGATCCCAATGTGGTCATCGGGCGCAAATTGACCATTATGCCGGTCGAAATTGTCGTGCGCGATTATATGACCGGATCCACCGGAACGTCTATCTGGCCGATGTACAAATCCGGCAAGCGCGAGATGTATGGGCTGACCTTTCCGGAAGGGCTGCGCGAAAACGAAAAATTGCCACAGACGATCATCACCCCAACCAGCAAAGCCTTTGACGCGGGCCATGATGAACCTCTGTCGGCGGCCGAGATTGTCGAAAAAGGCCTTCTGACACAGGAACAATGGGATACGGTGTCCGGATATGCCCTGAAACTCTTTGCCCGTGGCCGTGATATGGCGCGGGAACGTGGCCTAATTCTGGTGGATACCAAATACGAATTCGGATTTGACGATGCCGGACAGATCGTTCTGGCCGATGAGATCCACACACCAGACAGCAGCCGGTATTGGTTTTTAGAGAGCTACGCCGCCCGCTTTGCCGCAGGCGAAAAACCGGAAAGCTTTGACAAGGATTTCGTGCGTACATGGGTTAATGCCCGTTGCAACCCTTATGAAGACGACATTCCCACCATTCCGGATGACGTCCGCACCAAGGCCGCCGAAATTTATATCGGGGCTTTTGAACGGATTACCGGAAAGACCTTTGACTTCCCCGATCCGTCGGTCAAACCACTGGATCGGATCACGTCGGTTTTGGTGTAGAAGGAAACCTTCTTAGTTTTCATCACCTACGTCAAATAAAATGGGCTTGTTTTTATGAACTTGCCCCCTCACCCATCCCTCTCCCCGCGGGGGAGAGGGCAACGCAGGCTTAAGGCTGTAAGCCTTTAGCCAAAGTCGGGTGAGGGGGAAATATTTTGCCAAGATTTCCGGATCATCAACTGAACGGAGTATAGAAAGATCTCTTAACTTCTAGATTTTTGGCACCCCCGGTGTGCTGTCAGCAGGAATTCTCTTCATAGGAACATTTTTAAATTCATCACCATTCTTTAACTGAACATTACAAATTCCATCCGCGGCACTTCTCACATCCACCAAAAAAGCTTCCCGCTTCAATCTTCTGGCCTCTAAATCATATTGATACTCGGTAGCACCCAAAGTAAGACTTGCCGGTGGGGTAATAGAATCTCCTTCATAATGAAGCCTGTCCCATATACCGTTCTTTAGCGCGGGAGATGTTGCAACAACTTTCCCTTTCGTATCAATTAATGCTGCCTGACTGCCATTAAACTCGCAGCTCATACCCTTTTTCGTCATTCTAGCCCCCTTTTCTATTAGACGATTATGGAACAGAATGGTTAACAATATGAAAACATGAATCGTATTTTTCGAAGGAATCAACACCGAACGAGGCTATTCTATCCCTCCCCATCGTCCCTCATTTGATGGATAAATGCTTACCCTCTTTCCCCCTGAGTATACAAAGGGCGCGTCATTTCCCGATCTTCAAAAATATCCAACAGGATCAACTTGCCCTGAAACATATACATTGTATCCTGCCCGATCGGTTTTATACCCGAAAATGCATCCACACGCACACGAAAACGGGCATAGGCCTGCCGCATTTCATGCCCATAACGATCCGTTTTATTGGCAACTCTCTGCACATATTGCTTGGCGGCCTCTTCTGACACCCGCAACAACGTCAATGAAAATGGGGACTCTAATTTTAAAACAGCTTGCGACGGGTATTTCCGGGGGTCTAGCCGAATACTATAACAGGGTGTTTTTTCCAAATTGAATTGCGCGATTTGAATAAACTCGACGAATTTATAAGAACTGTCATCGGCCACCGGAAAGCCTTTCGCCGACACATCATAGCGCCCAAGATATAACGGCTGCACATATTCATAATACCGCGGCAAAGCCTTCCCTGTTGTCTCCAATTGCTCTTGGATTGCAGCACGGACCTTCCGCCATTCAAACTCGTTGGAATACAAACTTTCATAGCGTTGGCACTGAGTTATCTGCAGAAAACCGTCCACAACCGCCGGATTGGTTTTATCATAGGCCCCGCCCGCCCACGCCAAGGCAAACAACTCCGGATAGGTCAATGTCCCATAAACCGGCGCAGAAGGTGTTTGAACCTGCGAGGGTTGAGTTTGGGTTTGGGGCTGCGGTTGTAACGGAGGTGTTTGGGCAAAAGCAGAAGCCCCACCCATCATAATTACAGTCATCCCGACCGCCAACACAATCTTGTAAACCCGATTTTTCATGAAACGTCCTTTTTCATTAACAAAACAACTTTTTTAAAGACTGTCGGCACCCCGATATCCCAAAATGCCGGATCATGCCGATTATACACGATCCCGCCTGCGGAGGCCAGATCTCGCCTGGCATCCTGCTTGATATCCTCTACCCGAACATCCCACACATCCAACACCAATTTAAAATGGGAAAAGACATGACGAACTGTTCCAACCTGTGTTCTGGACAAGACGGAACACCCATCAAATAGCGTTTCCAAAGGATTTTGGGAGGGATGCACATCCGGTCGATCCCAATCCGTGGTTGGCAATCCGGTCATGCCGCCCAACATCCGGTCATGATCCCGTGTTTGGAACACGACGTAGCCTTGCTGATCCTCAATCCAGAAAACATGTCCTGTACGTGTGGGCACAGCCTTTTTTGGGGCACGTACAGGGTATTGTGCAGGGTTACCACGTGCTTTGGCCAGACACATACCCGCAACGGGACATTGGTCACACGCCGGTGATGTGGGCGTACACACCCCAGCGCCGATATCCATCAAAGCCTGTGGGTAGGATCGGATATCCCCCGCAAGGCGGCGTGACATCCCTTCAAATATGCGGTCGGCGGCACGGCGAATATCGCCCTTTCCCTGTGGCAGCGGTGTATCAATCGCAAACACACGGGCAACAATCCGTTCAATATTCCCATCCACCACGGTTGCCCCCTCGGCAAACGCAATTGCCGCAACTGCCGCCGCCGTATAAGGGCCTATACCGGGCAAAGACAGCAAATCCTCCTGTGTTTGGGGGAACTCCCCACCCCAATCCTCCACGATGGTGCGCGCACATTTCAACAGATTGCGGGCCCGTGCATAATATCCCAACCCCGCCCAAGCGGCCATCACATCCTCGTCCTTGGCGGCGGCCAAGGCCCGCACATCCGGCCAGGCTGCTGTAAATTTCAAGAAATACGGGATCACGGCCGGAACGGTCGTTTGCTGTAACATAATTTCGGACAACCACACGGCATAGGGTGTCACAGCATTGTTTCCCGTTTCCCGCCACGGCAAAACCCTGTGGTTATCGTGATACCAGTCAAGGAT
The DNA here is from genome assembly GCA_964570705.1 of uncultured Micavibrio sp. Classification (GTDB taxonomy): domain Bacteria; phylum Pseudomonadota; class Alphaproteobacteria; order Micavibrionales; family Micavibrionaceae; genus UBA1573. The sequence goes on along the minus strand of CAZMZK010000011.1, from coordinate 19,330 downwards.
ACGGCTCTGAAACTCTGACGGAGAAAAGGAACGTGTGTTTTTGTGAGGCATAAGCCTTTTTAGCCTGCTTCAAATGAAATAACAATCTGCATCCCGAGAGATAAAGCAGCCTTTTCGAGACTTTGCAACGTCACCGAGTCATTGTCGGGATCCAGCAAGCGATTTAACTGCATCCGGCTGGTTCCCATCCGTTTGGCCATTTCTACACGCGACACACCTTGCCGTCCCATTTCACGCTCTATCTGATAGGCGATCATCCGTTTCGGAGGCGGCAAAGAGGCCCCGCTCAAATCCGGGACATCATCAATCGATAAATCCTTATTTTTCATGCAAAATCCCTCGGGGTTTCTTTGATTCTGCCTAATTTGCTACGTTATAATTGCTTTTGACCCGCATAAATGCTCCGGGATAATCCTTTTCATACGGGGCCAGAATCCGTCCATAAGAGCTGGACTGGATCAATTCCAGCAACGTGGCATCCAGAAATGTTTTCAGCGCCGTATCATGGATATCCACCGCAACGACGTTGCCGTAAACACGCAAAGGCTCCTTCATTTTCAAGAAGCGAAAATCTTTATTGCCATTTGTTTTCTCATAGCTCTGCATAATGACAACCGGAAACACCACAAAATCGGTTTTTTTGGTTTTCACATACATCAAATTGTCGGCGGGCGTCCCCAAAAGAGGCAAAGGAACCCCTTTCACCAATGGCAGCTCCGTTTGTTTGATCGTTTCAAGAACATCGCCTTCGGTATAGGCGGTTGAATAGTTTTCCTTATTCAAATCTGCAACGGTAATCGGTCTCTTGGTTTGAAAACGAACATCATCCGCACGTACAACAACCCCAAAGCTCCAATAGGTCATAGGAACTGTATACGCCAAATTTTTGGCACGCCCGCCATCCGCAGCCATGCCGTTACAAAAAGCATCCACTTTTCCGGAACGCAACGCCTCTGGAATTTGTCCCCAATCCACTTCGGAGGCCCATTCAATTTTAATGCGGGACATACGTGCCATTTCTTCCATAAGATCAACAAACAGGCCCTTCATTTTGCCTGTGACGGGATCTTTCATGACACCCGGATCCCACGCCGCATATCCGCACCGCAAAACACCTGTTTTCATCACGCGATCATAGGCGCTTTCAGCCGCATAGGCGTTCAGCGGAATCATCATCACCAAAAATAAAACGATCTTCAAAAAAGATGCGCTATGTTTCATAAGATGTCCTCCACTTTTCTATTTGCTAAAATGTATCACTTTTGATACATTTATAGAACGTAAAGAAAATTGTCAACTTTAATCCGCTTCAAAATATGAAAAAAACCATCACCATCGCCCAATGGTCACAGATAAACTGCATATACCTTCCCCTCTATGTTGCCATGCATGAGGGATTGTTTGACGCCTACGGAATACATGTCCAGCTTATTCCCACCGGAAACGATGATGAGATTTATCAGGCCGTCATGTCAGGAAAAGCCGATATAGGATTGGGCGATCCCACTTTTTGCGTTATTCCCCCCAAAGGAAAAATATCACACACTTCAAAATCATATATCATCGCAGATATATGCTCGCGCATTGCCTTATGGGGCATAACCCACAATCCGGTTATTCATGACATCAAAACGGAAAAAGATTTGGTCGGGCTGCGTCTGGGGTGCTTTCCATCTCCCTCCACAAGCCATACATTGCTTCGGGCCGCAAAAGCCAATCACAAACGCCTTCTCAAATCGATGCAGATCATCGAGGCCCCGATTGGGCAACAATCCGATTTGCTATTTGCCGATAAAGCCGACATTGCCCTCTACATTGAACCCTTTATCTCTATCGCCGAAGCACGCGGCGGAAAAGTCGTATACACCCCCGCCCACATCTATAAAGATTATGCCTTTTCCGCCCTATATTCCTCGAAGTCTTTTATCAGTGAAAACATGGAAACGATTGAAATTGTACAAAAAACAATCCAGAAAGCGCTTGGTTTACTGCACGCATCACCAGAAACAGGCATAAACGTCGCGCAAAAACTTTTCCCTGAATTAAATCCTGACGTTTTAAGTCGCGCCGTAAAAAGATGCATGACCGATAAAATATGGCCAACACGCATATCCCCATCCCCCAAAGGATGGAAAGCCGCCATCCAATCCAGAAAAGATGCGGGCTACGCGATACCGGCAGAGTCGAGTAGAATCAATGACATTGAATGCACAAGTGACTTGGGGGTGTAAAACCCTTCATCATACCCCATAATCACTAAAATCCTGTTTTCCTTTTACTTTTCAGTGTGGAATGGTTAAAACCCTGTGTATGACACGCACATATTTTGGAACAGATGGGATACGTGGTCGGGCAAATCAATCCCCGATGACGGCGGATATTGCTTTAAAAGTGGCCATGGCCACGGCGCGCGTATTGGGGCGATACTCTTCGCACCACCGCGTTGTGATTGGTAAGGATACACGGTTATCCTGCTACATGTTGGAACAGGCTCTGACCGCCGGATTTTTGGCTATGGGCATGGATGTCGTGCTGACGGGGCCTATTCCCACTCCTGCGATTGCGGTGTTGACGCGCTCTATGCGCGCTGATGTCGGGGTTATGATTTCGGCCTCCCATAACCCGTTTGAAGACAACGGGATCAAATTATTTGGTGCAGACGGGTATAAACTCGCCGATAAAATCGAACAGGATATTGAAAGCTGGATGGATAATCCGGATCTGATGACGGATGGTTTGCCCGCACCGGACCAGATCGGACGCGCCAGCCGCATGGATGATGCCGTCGGGCGGATGGTGGAATATGCCAAAGGCAGTTTCCCGCGCAAACAAACTCTGGGCGGGATGAAGATTGTATTGGATTGTGCCAATGGTGCGGCATACAAAGTGGCCCCCAAAGTCCTGTGGGAATTGGAAGCCGAAGTCGTCCTGATGGGGGTCAGCCCCAATGGAAAAAACATCAATCTGGAATGTGGCGCGACCCATACCGATGCCTTGCAGGCAAAAGTGGTTGAGGTGGGGGCCGATATCGGGATTGCTCTGGATGGTGATGCCGACCGCTTGATTTTGGTGGATGAACGCGGTCAACGTATTGATGGTGACCAAATTCTGGCATTGCTTGCAACGCATATGAGCCATCATGCCCTCTTAAAACATAATACGGTTGTGGCAACCGTCATGTCCAATCTGGGGCTGGAGCGATATTTGCATGCCAAAGGAATCGCTCTGGAACGCACCGCAGTCGGTGATCGTTATGTGGTTGAAAAAATGCGTCAGGGTGACTTTAATCTGGGCGGAGAACAATCCGGTCACGTGGTCATGTCGGATTTCGGGACGACCGGAGACGGATTATTGGCCGCGCTGCAGGTCTTGTCCATTCTGAAAGAGAACGGCAAAAAAGCATCGGATGCCCTGAATTTGTTTCCCCCGGTGCCGCAGGTCCTGAAAAATGTGCGTTTTACCAAAGGGGAGACGCCATTGGAAAAAGACGACGTCAAAGCCGCGTTACGTGTTGCCGAAGAGACGCTTGCGACTTCGGGCCGTTTGTTGGTGCGTGCGTCTGGCACAGAACCATTGATCCGCGTCATGGCCGAGGGGGATAACCCCGATATGGTTCAATCCGTGGTGGATGATCTCTGTGATGTGATTGCGCAGGCTGCCATAAAGTGATTCCCCTATTGATTTTCGGGGTTTATTTTTCTATGTTCCCTTCATGACACAAAAAGCCGACATATTCCCTGACGTAAATCCCGACCTTAACCCTGATCTGGAGCCAACACCGGAGTCCGCATACATCCCTGCTGGCGACGAGACTTCGGAAAAAATCACCGCGTTGGAAGAATCTTTGGCCACAACCAAAGATCAGTTGCTGCGCACCGTTGCCGACATGGACAATTTGCGCAAACGGTCTATCCGCGAACGCGAAGATGCCGGAAAATACGCAGTATCCAGCTTTGCGCGGGATTTGCTGGATGTCGCAGATACCTTCCAACGGGCGTTACAAGCCATTCCGGACGATTTGCGCCAAGATGCAAGAATCAACAGCTTGATTCAAGGAATTGAAGCAACTGAACGCTCTCTTCTCTCCTGCTTTGAAAAAAACGGCATCCGGAAAATCGAGCCAATGGATGTTCCCTTTGACCCGAATTTCCATGAAGTGATGTTCGAAGCCCCCGTGCCCAACAAAGCCTCTGGGATCATTATTCAATTGATTGAACCGGGGTACGTGATAAACGACCGGCTCTTGCGTCCGGCCCGTGTTGGCGTGGCCAAATCGGACGACAACACTTCCGGACACACGCTGGATACTCAAGCCTAATCAAGTATTGTATGTAAAGAAATCCGCCCTTTTGAAGTAATTCTTTGTGGATAACTCATAAGCATTAATACTTATTAATAAATTGAAATTGACCCCCCTGCGATTCTAAAATAAAACTTAGGACGTAGCGTTTTTCAATCGTAATCTTTTTTTGTCTTGAGTCCATACTTACCATGAACACACGCAGGTATTTCCAAATTGCAAGCCTCGCCTTAATGATAGGGCTGTGCGGCCTATGGGATGCCGCCTCTGCGTCTGCGGGCTCTTATGTTGATTATTCCCGCGATAATTCCCGCTACGAAAATCCGAATGCCCCTTTTCCTGACGAAATGGATCCAGAAACAAATCGTGATGCCACACAGGAAAAAATATCGAATATTTTCAGCAACCTTGAAACTGTTGGCGGAGCTTATAACAGTGGGGGAAGCAAATCGGCCGCGTTGGCCATGGTCGATGCCGGATGTCGTGCCACCATTGATCGTGCGATGAACACCAAATTATTCGCGGAACTGAAAAACCAGTTATCTCCGGATGTGCAACCCCCTGCTTTTCTGTCGCAAATGGTGAATGGTCAAATAAGTGGCGCCGGACAAACCACTCTTGGCCAACTATGCGCGGCCCTGAAAGGCGAAGATATTGCCTCCCCGAATTTGGATCAAATGTTGAAAAAGGGGCTCAAAAATAACGTTATTCACCAAGCCATTTCCTATGGCCAAACATCGGCACAAGCATCGGGAATCCCTTTTCTTTCTCGGCTTGAAATCGAAACCGGAACCTCCGAGCGGAGCTGGATAGGCTCGATTACCTCCATCCAGCCTTTGTGGCAGGACAAGTTTAACCTTCACCATATTTTTGCCCAACTTTCCTGGTATAAGGCCCCGGAAGAGGCACTGGATGACGGACAAAGAACAAAATTTGATACTTATAACGCCGGATTGGCTTATCGTTATCTGACACCGGATAAATCCTATTTATACGGAGCCAACGTCTTTTTTGATTATACTCCGCACAACGACCACACACGCATGAGCGTAGGTGTCGATGCCCGCACATCCCAATTAGCCGTCTCTGCCAACCGTTATATTCCGATTTCAACGTGGCGCAGCATCGATGCATATAACGAAGAACGCGCCGCCGCCGGATGGGATGTGCAACTTCGGGGGCAGGTTCCCGAGCTTCCAAGCTGGACAGGGATCTTAAAAGGCTATCAATGGGATGGGTTTCAAGAAGGGGAAAAACTTTACGGAGCTCAAGCCGCCGTCGAATATTCCCCCTTCCCTGCCATGGCCGTTCGGGTCGGGGTGAAGGACGAATCCGAAGGTACGGCCTCGCTGGAGGCCGCGTTACGTTTCAACTGGCGGTTCGACCAACCGCAGGATTTGCAATTTAAACCCCGCATGGAGCTGGCCTCTGTCGAAGACTATGTCTACGAAAAAGTCCAGCGCGAAAACATTATTCGTGTCAAACAACGCCAGAAAGCTTCCGCAAAATTGACGGTAATTGAAACATCCGGTGCCAACACGGCACTGGAACCGACGGGAGCAAGCTCACTTTACGTGCGTCAAACTCTAAAAATGCCGGTAACCGTGACCGTAGCAAATACCCTATCAGCCGTTGCACGCCTGCAGTTTTCGGATGGATCTTTGCTAACTCTTGGCCAGAATTCACAAGTAACCATCAATCCGGCTTTGATTACTCTGGTGTATGGGTCTATGCAATACGTCTCCAACGGAATCATCCATACCATCGCCGTACCGGGCGGCACGATAGCCTTGCATGGAACCGATATTGATGTGGTCGCAAACGGCGCCAATAGCTCGTCGGTTCGCGTACGGGATGGATCTGTCACCTTTACAGGAACAGCATCCGGTGCGGCCGATCTGGCACCAGAAGAGCTCGCCGCGTCTGTCAACGGGGTTGTCGGGTCCTCCCTTCCTACAAATAGTGCGACCTATATCAGTCACACCGATTTGATCAGCACAAATATCGATCGCGTTGCGTCTCCGCAAAACGGACAAAAAGTCACTCCTTATCCCTATGAACCTCCGCGCATTGTTTCAGGATCTGTGACACCGGGTCATCAAATTGTTCTGGGCTTGAAATTCAACGATCCGGTCACCGTTGTATCCGGAACACCTCAATTGCATATCCGGGTGAACGGGGTTAATAAAATCGCGACCTATCTGGCTGGATCCGGAACCACTGATTTGCAATTCGGCTACACTTTGGTCCCTGCCGATGCTGGAGGCTCCAACATCATTGTTACAGGATTTGATAAAAACGGAGCCTCCATCATGGGGAATGGCAAAGATGCCGTTACCACGATTGCAGACACCACCCTGCCCTTGTCCGGAACCATCGGGGATGTCACCGCCCCCTCCGGTTACAGCACGAATTTTCTGACCACTCCCATCAATAATGCCAATAAATCCGCAGGATCCTTCCGGATTACCAGTGCGGAAGTCGCGACTCTCTACCATTACACCATCAGCAGTTCCGGTGGAGGGGTTCCGGTCAGCGGATCCGGGACGGTCACCTCCGCAACCCAAACCATTTCCGGTCTGGATTTGTCCGGCCTGAATGATGGAACTCTCACCGTTTCGGTATATCTGGATGATGTTTCCGGAAATGTGGGTGGAACAGTCACGGCCACAGCTGTAAAAGACACCTTGGCTCCAACCGGATACGGATCGACCTTTACGACCTCACCGATCAATTCGTCCAACAAATCTGCCATCGGATTTAACATCACCAGTGCCGAAATCGGGACCTCTTACACGTATACATTGTCGAGCTCGGGCGGAGGCACTGCGGTCACCGGATCCGGAACCGTCACCTCTGCAACGCAGGCTGTGAGCGGCGTCAATGGATCCGCCCTGCTGGATGGAACGTACAGCTTATCAATAACACTGACCGACTCTTCCGGAAATGCCGGAGCGGCATCTGTCACGACTTTGCTCGGGGATTCCACGCCACCAACCGGCTACACCTCCGCCTTTACAACGACCCCGATCAGCAATGCCAATAAAACCGCTGCAGCATTCCAATTTGCAGGAGCCGAAATCGGGGCCAGCTACACCTACACCATTACCAGCTCGGGCGGAGGCACTGCGGTCACCGGATCCGGAACTATTGGCAGTGCGACAGAATCCGTTACTGGTCTTGATCTGTCCGGTTTGAATGATGGCACCCTGTCTCTGGCTGTCCAATTGACCGATGCGAGTGGAAACGTAGGGACAACCGTGACAAACACCGCCACCAGCAAAGACACAGGCGCCCCAACCAGCTACACAGCGGCCTTTACCACCTCCCCGATTAGCAATGCCAACAAAACAGCCGGGGCCATCCAGATAAGCTCTGCCGAAGTCGGGGCCGGATATGCCTATAGCATTACCAGCTCGGGCGGAGGCACTGCGGTCACCGGATCCGGAACCGTCTCGGCCGCAACCCAGAATGTGATCGGCTTAGATCTGTCCGGCTTGAATGATGGCACATTGACGGTATCCGTTGTGTTGACCGACGTATCCGGAAATGCCGGAGCCGCGGCAACCGGAACGGTTGCCAAGGACACAACGGGACCGACTGGCTACGCCACGGCCTTTACCACCTCCCCGATTAACAATGCCAATAAATCCGCCGGAGCCATCCAGATGACCTCTGCCGAAGTCGGGGCCGGATATGCCTATAGCATTACCAGCTCGGGCGGAGGCACTGCGGTCACCGGATCCGGAACCGTCTCGGCCGCAACCCAGAATGTGATCGGCTTAGATCTGTCCGGCTTGAATGATGGCACATTGACGGTATCCGTTGTGTTGACCGACGTATCCGGAAATGCCGGAGCCGCCACAACCGGAACGGTTACAAAAGATACAGGGGCTCCAACTGGCTATGCCGCCGCCTTTACCACCCCCCCCGATCAACAACGCCAATAAAACTGCCGGAGCGTTCCAGATAAGCTCTGCCGAAGTCGGAGCGGGGTATGCCTATAGCATCACCAGTTCGGGTGGGGGCACCGCGGTCACCGGATCCGGAACTATCGGCAGTGCAACAGAAGCCGTTACCGGTCTTGATCTGTCCGGTTTGAATGATGGTACATTGACCGTATCCGTTGTGTTGACCGACGTATCCGGAAATGCCGGAGCCGCCACAACCGGAACGGTTGCAAAAGACATCAGTGCCCCAACGGGTTACACAGCCGCCTTTACCACATCGCCCGTCAACTTATCCAACGTTACGGCCGCAGCGTTCCAATTTGCGGGGGCCGAAATCGGGGCAGGATACACCTATACGATCAGCAGCTCGGGCGGCGGAACCCCTCTTACCGGATCCGGAACCATTGTGACGGCAACCGATAGTGTATCAGGGCTCGACTTAACCTCTCTGAACGATGGAACCTTAACCTTATCCGTAACCCTGACGGATACTTCCGGAAACGCCGGAGCTGTTGTGAGTGATACAGCCACCGACAAAGACGTGGTTGCGCCGACGATTACCTCGGTGACGTTGGTAGATGCAACTTATGAGCCTTAAGGCGGAACAAATCGGCGGGAACAGACAGAAGAATCAATTATTTGAACTCTGTATCAATCTGGGCTAATATGGTCCGGTATCAAACACTATGAATAACAGGACCTATTCCCATGCCCATGAAGGCTGATGACATTATTGCCATGATTACCGCGGCACTCCCCGATGCGCAGGTCGATCTGAAAGACTTTGCAGGCGATGCCGATCATTATCAGGCCGAGATTTACTCCGACCTTTTCATCGGAAAATCCCGTGTGGAACAGCATAAATTGGTCTATGCCGCCCTTGGCGATAAGCTGGCGGGGGAGCTTCATGCACTGTCCATCAAAACCTTTCCTAAAACCAACCCTAAAAAAATCTGAAATGAGTTCGTCTATGTCTGAAAATCCTGTTTTCACCCAAATCCGTTCCGACCTCGCCGAAAACGATGTGGTCTTGTATATGAAAGGAACGTCTGTCTTCCCCCAATGCGGTTTTTCGGCCGTGGTGGTCAACGTGCTCAACACATTGAGCGTCCCGTTCAAAGCCGTCAATGTTCTGGAAGATGACGAAATCCGGCAAGCAATCAAAGAATTTTCCAACTGGCCAACCATCCCTCAACTTTATATCAAAGGGGAATTTATCGGGGGTTGTGACATTGTCAAAGACATGTTTTCGTCGGGGGAATTGCAAGATGTCTTCAAAGAAAAAGGCATCGCGATAAAGGACGCCGCATAACAATTGTTTCCATGTGATATTACGATTATCGGAGCCGGAGCCGCCGGATTAATGGCGGCTGCGCGGGCAGGACGGCAGGGAAAATCCGTCCTGTTGATTGACCATGCCGAAAAAATCGGTGAAAAAATCCGTATCTCGGGCGGAGGCCGGTGCAATTTCACCAATATCCATACCGCGGCCACCCATTTTATGTCGGACAACCCGCATTTTTGCAAATCGGCCTTGTCACGCTATACCCCCAAAGACTTTATCGCATTGGTTGATTCCTACCGGATTGCCTATCACGACAAAGGCCGTGGACAATTATTCTGTGATGACAAAGCCACCCGGATCGTCGATATGCTGGTCGCCGAATGCACGCGCTCCCACGTAACATTCTGGACAGGAACCGAGATTCATTCTATCGAAAAACAGGATGGCGGATTTTATCTGGAAACGCGCAAAGGGGCTGTGACCACCTCCGCCCTTGTGATCGCGACCGGAGGCTTATCCATTCCCAAAATCGGTGCCACCAGTTTCGGATACCGGATCGCCGAACAATTCGGGCATAGGATTGTACCGCCGCGCCCTGCCCTTGTCCCCCTCACCTTTACCGATGCCATTTCCACCCTATGCGCGGATTTGACGGGCCTGTCCGTTGATCCTGTGATCGTGTCCACCGGCAAAGTAAAGGTTGAAGAAGCCCTGTTGTTTACCCATCGCGGGTTAAGCGGGCCTGCAATTTTGCAAATTTCATCCCACTGGCGGGAAAGCACCCCCATCCATATCAATCTTTTGCCAAAAATAAACGCTCTGGACTGGCTCAAAGCCGCCCGCAAAGATCATCCGAAAAAATTACTGCACAGTGTTTTGAGTGATGTTCTGCCCAACCGTCTGGCGGTGGCTCTGGCGGGGCTTGCGGGATATGACGGGCAAATGGCCAATCTGCCGGATAAAAAACTGGCCGCTGTCGCGGGCCTCATGAATAACTGGACGCTTGTTCCCGCAGGCACCGAAGGGTATCGCACGGCCGAGGTCACTCTGGGCGGCGTCGATACCACACAGATTTCCTCCAAAACTTTTGAATCGCAAATCGTTTCGGGACTTTACTTTATCGGGGAAGTTCTGGATGTCACGGGCCATTTGGGCGGATTTAATTTCCAATGGGCGTGGTCATCCGGATGGTGCTGCGGCGAATCGTTGGCCAATCCGTAGATATGAAGGTGCCTTATTTATAGCTTTTGAACAACCGATAGATTGTTAATATGAAAAATTTAAAAAATCTCTACCAAAATCAAAAAATCGCGCGTGCCAAGTTTATTGACGCCCTCAACCCCAGATCCTTTGATTTCCAGATTGCCACATGGTTCGGATCGGGATTGATAATCCCTGCCTCAGGCACATGGGGGACATTGGGAGGATTGATATTCGGGGTTCCTTTGTTGTTGCTGACCAATACGACTGTCGTATTTTTAACCGCCATGGCTTTGTTTTTTATTGGCTTAAAATCCGTTGAACGTCTGGAACAAAAACTGGATAGTCACGACCCGTCCTTTATTGTCATTGATGAAGTTGCCGCTATTTTACTGGTGATATCTACCGCCCCATTTTTGGGGAGCGGATTTTTTACGGCTGAAATCGTCCTATCTTTCCTGTTGTTCCGTTTTTTCGATGCAAAAAAGCCATGGTTGGTTGGCATGGCCGACAAGAAAATTGCAGGGGCATGGGGGGTCATGATGGACGATATTGTGGCCGCCATGTTTGCAATCCTATCGCATAAAATTTTGGTCTTTGCTATGATCATGATCATCTGGATGATACAAGGAGATTAACTCATGCAAGGCACCACCACGATACAGACACTGAGCACCCTCCTTCGCTCCAAAAGCTATAAACTCGCTACAGCAGAATCCTGCACGGGGGGCATGATCTCGGCCGCCATGACCGATCTCTCCGGATCCTCCGATGTGTTTGATCGGGGGTTTGTGACCTATTCCAATCAGGCCAAAAGCGACATGTTGGGTGTCTCTCCTGCAACACTGACACACTATGGAGCGGTCAGCGCAGAAACAGCACAGGAAATGTGCGAAGGGGCGTTAAAGCACAGTCTGGCTGATTGCGCGATTGCCGTGACGGGCATTGCCGGCCCATCCGGTGGCTCCGCCGACAAACCCGTGGGGCTTGTATATATCGGACTTGCCACAAAAGGGCATCCCAGTAAAATCACACGCCATATTTTTTCGGGAGATCGCGCCGCTGTCCGGCAAGAGACGGTTGACACAGCGCTCACCTCTCTTATTCATTTTCTTTCCCATTCCTGATTTCTGCAGAAAGACCTTTTCATGACCAGCATTGTTATTTGTTCCGGTTCCGACCACAGTTATTTTCCGCTGCTGCGCGAAATGATTTATTCGATCAAACGTTTTCCGCAAGCGGCAGGGTTTAAATTTGCTGTCATTGATGCCGGATTGACCGATGAGGATCGCGCATGGCTGAAAGACAATGTGGATTATATTCATGCGCCGGATTGGCCCAGCAAAATCGCCGAGAAAAAGGCACAGGGGAAAGTCCAGTTAAAATCCTGTGTGTGCCGCCCGTGGATCAATACCTATTTCCCAGGACATGATGTCTATATCTGGATGGATGCGGATACCTGGCTTCAGGATTGGGAAGGTATGGCTTTGTTGATCGAGGGAGCAAAACGCGAAAAGTTGGCCATCGCCGGACAGGTTGACCGTTGCTATCCCCGCGCCGCCCGCATTTTGTTTTTGGGCCCCCTGCCGATCAAAGTGACCGGATTTTATTACAGCAACGCCAAAAAAGCCTTTGGCTATGACGTAGCCAAAAAACTTTACCCGTTCCATGTGTTGCAAGCAGGAGCTTTCGGGCTATCCGGTACCGCTCCCCACTGGAAACGCTGGCAAGAGCTGGTGTTGGAAGCGGTGAAACGCGGAAAGGTTTTTACCGCCGAACAACTCTGTCTCGGTATTTTGTGTTATCTGGAAGGCTATGGTCTGGAATCTCTTCCCGCATGGACGCAATGGAGCGCAAACACTACGCCGCTTTATGATCCGGATACAAAAATGCTGGTAGAGCCGTATCTCCCCAATAAAACACTCAGCATCCTTCATTTGTGCGGGTTAAACGAGATGCGCCTTGATCGCAGCATCACAACGTCGCTGCAAACAACTGATGGAAAAACCATCACCGGCACTTTGCGCATCCCGGATTATGATGGGGAGAAAGACGAACAAAAAACAGCCTAGGGCGTATCATCAATTGACAGATTTTGTCACGAGAACGCGCTTCTCAATAACCGTATCGCAGAATACAGGAACGTATTTGAGAAAGGGAATCCCAAGGGACATAGATCCGAGGGACATAGAAAAGTGGGGTTAGCAGTCTAAAAGATTAGAATGGATGACACGCCCCAAGAAGCTGTTCAGAATTTCGCTACCCCCTTTGCATGCCGGGCTGGAGCAGAGCCGTTCGACGTGGCCCAGCAGGAGGCTTTTGGTCAGCAGCCATTCCTCCATCCCTCGCAGTATGGAATGCGACCTGCAGGGCTGTGGCAAAATTTCCGGCCCCATTTGAGACGGTAAGACCGATCGATTCCAATCCAGCCATAACAGCGGTCTCCCTTTTGGGATCCGGCTCTCCCGCATGGACAAGTTTACGCACAGCCCCGACAATATCCTCCAAAAGCATGCCGATTTTACTTTCAATTTCCGGCATTCCGGTATCAACGTTATTTGAATCTGACATCTTTTGTTCCTCTTTCATTTATCCACCTCACCTAGGCGGCGACATGAACCTCGATCGCGGCCACAGCCGAAATATACGCCGGAAAGGATGGCGCCCCATTCAGGAATTCGATCATCCCGACTTTGGCCTTGCTCACCAAACGCTGCAACACATCGATTCGGTCACAGGAAATATCGCCCAAAGCTTCCTCGCCGGATCGAAAAACAATCCCCCGATTATGCACCTCGACCGTCAATGGTTGATCTTTGGGCAAACACGTGGGCACAATAATCACAATCGAATTATTGTCCCCCAGAATAAAATCACAGCTCTTAAACATCACACACGCCCTCGCTTTGATTATATTTTTATGTCTATTTTTTATTTTTTATGGGCTTAGACCCTTTTTATTATCTCCACTATGAAGAGATTTCCCTAACAAAAAATTAAAGAGCCTTATCATTCCCGAAAAATATATGGTATTATAATACCGTTATTTTTATCTTATTGATTTTAAATGAAAAATTAAAATACAGCACACAAAGAATGTGTTGACATCGCACGCCGCCTTGGTTACAAAGGCTCCACTTTAGAAACAACACCAATTGAAGGACATCAAGGCATGAAAACCTTTTCCGCCAAACCTTCTGATATTCAGAAGAAATGGATTGTCGTCGATGCTGAAGGGCTGGTACTGGGGCGTTTAGCCTCTTTGCTCGCTTTGCGTCTGCGCGGCAAACACAAACCAAGCTTCACCCCTCACATGGACACGGGTGATTACGTGGTTGTTATCAACGCTGACAAAGTCAAATTGACCGGCGACAAATATAACCAATCGAAATTCTACTGGCACACTGGCCACCCAGGCGGGATCAAAGAACGTTCCAAAGGTCAAATTCTGGAAGGACGTTTCCCGGAGCGCGTCATCATGAAAGCCGTTGAGCGTATGCTGCCCGAAGGCCCAATGGGACGTAAAGTTCTGACCAATCTGCGCGTTTACGCCGGATCCGAACATCCCCATGCTGCACAGAACCCAGAAGTTCTGGATGTAGCTTCCTTGAACCCAAAAAACAAAGCAAGAGGGTAATCGACCATGGCAAAAACATCTGTCAATGATTTGAAAGAATTGGCCCCTGCTGTTGAAGCAGACGTTAAAGTCCGCGAACCAAAACTCGACAAACTTGGTCGTGCCTATGGTACCGGTCGCCGTAAAAACGCAACTGCCCGTGTCTGGTTGAAACCAGGCCGTGGAAAAGTTGTTGTCAACGGTCGTGAACAAGACGTTTACTTTGGCCGCCAGACCCACTTGCTGGTTCTGAACCAACCTTTCCTGATCGTGAACCGCGTCAACCAATTCGACGTCATGTGCACCGTATCGGGTGGTGGTTTGTCCGGCCAAGCTGGGGCCATCCGTCACGGGATTTCCCGCGCTTTACAATACTTCGAACCTGAACTTCGCGGCGCATTAAAATCGGCTGGTATGCTCACACGTGACTCCCGTGCTGTGGAACGTAAAAAGGTTGGTTTGCACAAAGCCCGCCGCGCGAAACAGTGGGTCAAGCGTTAAGCTTTTCTTTTTTATCGCATATGTCAAAACGGGCTGGATTTCAGCCCGTTTTTCTTTAAAATCGATAAAGCATGTTAATGCCCAGCTCTCAACACTCGGGAAGAACACGCCCCCCCTTAAGCCGCCATATCTTAAGCCGCCATATATTGACCGCCATTCACCGTCATCGTCGATCCAGTGATAAAGGCCGCCTTATCCGAGGCAAGGAAGGTGACCATATCGGCAATTTCTTCGGGTTTTCCCATACGTGCGGCCGGAATCTGACGAATAATGCTGTCCAGAACTTCCTGCGGCATCGCAGAGGTCATATCGGTGGCAATATACCCGGGGCAAATGGCATTCACGGTAATCCCTTTGGCAGCACTTTCCAAAGCCAAAGCCCGTGTAAAGCCAAGCATTCCGGCTTTGGCAGCCGAGTAATTGCATTGGCCCAACTGACCTTTCTGGCCGTTAATCGAACTGATATTAATAATACGTCCGAATTGACGGGCACGCATGCCTTCGATAACCGCACGGCACATATTGAAGCACGAGGTCAAATTGGTTTCCATCACGGCATGCCAGTTATCTTCCGGCATCTTATGCAACATGCCATCCTTGGTGATCCCCGCATTGTTAACCAGGGTGCTCACAGGCCCCATCGATTGTTCAATCTCGGCAATGACGCGTTGGCATTGGGCAAAGTCGGCCACATCGGCTTTAAAGACTTTGGCACCGGTTTCCGATGCGCATTTCCGCGCGGCTTCTTCGTTTCCGTGATACAACGCCGCGACTTGATACCCATCGGCAATCAAGGCTTTGGTGATGGACAGGCCTATTCCACGGGTTCCCCCTGTAACGACAGCAATTTTCGACATGGCTCTTCTTCTAACTCTCTGGTTCTAACTCTCAGGTTATTTGCGTTTGAAACGGATATGATTGAAATCGCGGCGACTATGCCTGAAAACACACCGTTTTAAAAGAGGTGTTGAGTATTGCGTCGCACCAAACGTGGTTACGTCCCTTCACCGCCTATGCTTTCCACGCATATCTGTTTCCCATGCTGCACAACACCACAGTTTTTTCGGATTTTTTCCCTGATTTACCCTTGTTTGCCCTTGAAAAAATATCTGTTCTCTGATCATTTAGGGCCACACTCACATTGACAGATAAAATGTCTCAATAAATTTCTAAGGAATACACCGTGGAAGACACCGTAAAAGATAACGTAAAAAACAATTTGCGCGAAGCTGCTCTGGAATACCACCTTCTCCCTCGCCCCGGAAAAATCGCCATTGTTCCAACCAAACCGATGATGACACAACGGGATTTGTCGTTGGCCTATTCCCCCGGTGTGGCTTTTGCCTGTGAAGAAATTGAAAAAGATCCGTTAAAGGCGTTGGATTATACCTCGCGCGGGAACGTGGTGGCGGTGATCTCGAACGGGACGGCGGTCTTGGGACTGGGCGCGATTGGGGCACTGGCTTCGAAACCCGTGATGGAAGGGAAATCGGTTCTCTTTAAGAAATTCGCCAATATTGATTCCATCGACATTGAAATCGATGAACGTGATCCCCAGAAATTGATCGAGATTATTGCCTCTTTGGAACCGTCTTTCGGCGGGATCAATCTGGAAGACATCAAATCACCGGAATGTTTTGAAATCGAACGCACCTTGCGCGAACGGATGAAAATTCCCGTTTTCCATGACGACCAACATGGAACAGCGATCATTTCCGGTGCGGCCATTCTGAACTGGTTGCATATCACTGGCCGCGACTTCAAAGACGTGAAGCTGGTGGCCTCCGGAGCCGGAGCAGCAGCGATTGCCTGCCTGAATATTCTGGTACAATTGGGACTGCCAAAAGAAAACATCATTGTCTGTGATAAAACCGGCGTGATTTATAAAGGCCGGAACGAAGGCATGGATCCGGAAAAAGAACGCTTTGCGGTGGACACATCGGCGCGGACTTTGGCAGATGCGATTAAAGGCGCGAATATCTTCCTTGGCCTGTCTGCGGCTGGCGCGTTAAAGCCCGAGATGGTGGCCGACATGGCGGATGCGCCATTGATTATGGCTCTGGCCAACCCGACACCGGAAATTATGCCGGAAGAAGCTTTGAAGGCAAAACCAAACGCCATCGTCTGCACGGGGCGTTCGGACTTCCCGAACCAGGTCAACAACGTGTTGTGCTTCCCGTATATTTTCCGCGGAGCCTTGGATGTTGGGGCCACGGCTATCAACGAAGAAATGAAAATGGCCTGTGTTCGCGCGATTGCCGAACTGGCCCGTAAAGAAGTCACCGCAGAGGTCGCCGCCATTTACGGAGACGAGAATCTGGAATTCGGTCCGAATTACATGATTCCGAAACCCTTTGATCCACGGCTGATTTTCGAATTGCCGGTTGCTGTGGCAAAAACGGCGATGGAAACAGGTGTTGCAACACGTCCGATCACGGACTGGGATGCCTATCGTGCGAAACTGACCCAATTCTTCTACCGTTCGGATGCGGTGATGCGTCCGATGTTCGCAAAATCCAAAACCGACCCGAAAAAAATTGTCTATTGCGAAGGGGAAGAAGAACGCGTTTTGCGTGCAGTTCAAACAGTCATTGACGAACAATTGGCCCGTCCGATTTTGGTTGGTCGCCGCCATGTCATTGAAACCCGCGTAAAACGCATGCGCCTGCGGATGAAAATCGATCAGGATTTTGAATTGATCGATCCGGAATCCGATCGTCGTTATACCGATTACTGGCAAAGCTACCACAAAATCATGGAACGCAATGGCGTAACGCCAAGCCACGCAAAAACCATTGTCCGTACGGATAATACCGTGATCGGATCGTTGATGGTTACCAAAGGCGAAGCCGATGGTCTGATCTGTGGTGTCGTCGGGCCATACCGTGAACATATGATGACGGTCATCGATGTGGTGGGATTGCGCCCCGGTGTTGAAGCCGCGGCCGCCATGCCATGCCTCTTGCACCCGACACGTGGCCCGCTCTTTATCTGTGATACACACGTCAATCCGGATCCAACAGCGGCCCAAATCGCCGAGATGACCTTGTTGGCAGCCGAAGAGATTCGCAAATTCGGGATCGTTCCGAAAGTTGCCTTGATCTCGCATTCCAATTTTGGATCACACCGTGGGGAAAGCGCGTTCAAAATGCGCGATGCCTATTACGACATCAAAACCCGCGCGCCGAATCTGGAAATTGATGGCGAAATGCATGCCGATGCGGCTCTGTCCGAAGAAATTCGTCATCTGGTGATGCCGAATTCTACCCTCAAGGGATCGGCCAACTTGTTGGTCATGCCGAATGTGGATGCGGCCAACATTACCTATAATGCGGTTAAAATCCTCTCGGATTGTATCCCGATTGGTCCAATTCTTTTGGGAACCCGTCACATTGCGCAGATCGTAACCAATGCCGCCACAACACGCGGGATTGTGAACGTCACAGCGGTATCCACCGTGGGCGCGCAAGTGTTCACAGAAAACAGCCCGCACCAGCTTGTCCAATAAGATTTCCCCGGAGAATGAGAAAATATCGTACCCTGTCACGGTATATATCCTTGATCCTTCTGCTTCCCGTGTCTGCGGCGGCAGAAGGACATAAGGATCATCACATTGTTACAGATACCGCCGTCCAGCTCTGCAAGCCACCACCCAAAGGGCAAGAAGAGTTCGAGCCTTTTTTGTGTCCGTTCCAATTGCCAAAAGTCAAGTCAATTGAAATTTTGCAACGGATCGAAAATACACATGATATATATTATAACAACATCGACTGCGCAGCCTTTCTTGCTGTCAAAAAATCCGACATTATAAAATATTTTAGAAATGCAAATCTTGTCCAGCAAGGAGAGATGCACGCAAAACTTCTGGAAATGTCCCCCTGCCATATCACGGGGACATTCCGTTTTACAAATGGAAAAACAGCACATTGGAAGCTTCAAGGTGGCATTTATCTGGGGCATATAACAATGGATCAATCGGGTGAATCTCTTCACCTATATTGCCCAAAATCATGTGGATTCATTCCAACCTATACACCGGATGACAAATAACCCCGACAGGGATTTTTTCTTGAAACGCAAAGGACGCCAAGGGATAAAAGCTGGGATTCCGAAAAAGAAAATTTCAAACCACGAAGACCACGAAACTCACGAAAGAAATTTCTCCATACAAAAAACTTCGAGACCTTCGTGCGCTTCGTGGTAAAAAAGAATGGATCCCCCGAATAAATCGGGGGATGACGGGTGGGCGGGAAAAATTCTTTGCGCTCTCTGCGTGAAGCACTTTTTTTAACCACGAAAAAAACTGTTACAAAAAACTCCGCTGCTCCGTTCCTCCGTGTAAAAATTTTTGAAACACAAAGGACGCAAAGGTGTTTCTAAAGTTTTTTACCACAAAGGACACAGAGGTTTCTTTTTCTCGATCGTCATCCTCCGCCACGTGGAGATTTTGCGAAAGCAAAACGGAACGCGTGCGGGGG
>CAZMZK010000010.1:0-24016 GCA_964570705.1 uncultured Micavibrio sp. | reverse complement strand
ATTTATTCTTTGATAGCAACCTTTAACCCTCACGAAACAGTCTCCTGCGCACGCATAACATTCCCGAGACCCATTTCATAACCCCCCGAGCTTAAACCCCAAGAGAACAGCATGAACCTACAGGATCTTAAAACCCGATCCCCTTCCGAACTTCTGGCCTTTGCCGAAGAATTGGAAATTGAAAATTGCAACACCATGCGCAAACAGGACATGATGTTTGCTGTCCTGAAACGCCTCGCCGAACAAAATGTGCCGATTTCCGGTTCCGGTGTTCTGGAAGTATTGCAAGACGGCTTTGGCTTTTTGCGCTCTCCGGAAGAAAATTATTTGCCTGGACCAGATGATATTTATATTTCTCCGTCGCAGGTTCGCCGTTTTGGATTGCGGACCGGAGATATCGTCGAAGGGGAAATCCGCGCCCCGAAAGAATCCGAACGCTATTTTGCCTTGCTGAAAGTTGACAGCATCAATGGAGAAGCCCCCGAGAAAATTCGTCACCGGATCAACTTTGATAACCTGACGCCGCTCTATCCAGAACGCAAAATTAATCTGGAGCTTCAGGACCCCACCAAGAAAAACATGACCCAACGTGTCATTGAATTGACATCTCCCTTAGGTTTTGGCCAACGGGCGTTGATTGTCGCGCCGCCACGGGTCGGGAAAACCGTGATGTTGCAAGACATCGCCCATTCGATTGCCACCAACCATCCGGATGCGTATTTGATCGTTCTGTTGATTGATGAACGTCCGGAAGAAGTGACTGATATGGCGCGGTCTGTGCGTGGAGAAGTTGTCTCCTCTACCTTTGACGAACCCGCTGCCCGTCACGTCCAAGTGGCCGAAATGGTCATGGAAAAGGCCAAACGTCTGGTCGAACATAAACGCGATGTGATTGTGCTCCTCGACTCCATTACCCGTCTGGCCCGTGCGTATAACACCGTGGTACCATCGTCCGGTAAAGTGTTGACCGGTGGTGTGGATGCGAACGCTCTGCAACGTCCGAAACGTTTCTTCGGGGCCGCCCGTAACATTGAACAGGGCGGATCTTTGACCATTATTGCCACCGCGCTGATCGATACCGGAAGCCGGATGGACGAAGTGATCTTTGAAGAATTCAAAGGAACCGGTAACTCGGAAATTGTTCTGGACCGGAAAATTGCC
This sequence comes from uncultured Micavibrio sp., assembly GCA_964570705.1. Taxonomy (GTDB): domain Bacteria; phylum Pseudomonadota; class Alphaproteobacteria; order Micavibrionales; family Micavibrionaceae; genus UBA1573. The sequence continues at coordinate 22,855 of CAZMZK010000010.1, read as the reverse complement.
GATAAACGTGTCTTCCCTGCCATCGATATTCAAAAATCCGGGACACGGAAAGAAGAATTGTTGGTTCCGAAAGATACCTTGCAAAAAATGTGGCTGTTGCGCCGGATCCTCAACCCGATGGGAACCGTCGATGCTGTGGAATTCCTGATCGACAAATTGAAAGATACCAAATCGAACGAGGATTTCTTCCAGTCGATGAATCAGTAGCAAAATGGATAAAGAATTGTATCCCTCTCCCCGTGTGGGAGGGGGATATTTTTTTGGCTTTCAGTTTCAATAGAATAGAGTAAAACTATCCTCTCTTCGTCCAATTCTGTGTTGTAATGGAGATAACATGAAATCATCCTTTTTTCTGGCAATCACTCTCATGGCAGGTCTTCTCGCAAGTGTTGCACCTGTTGCGAACGCAGCGGAGTCTGTTCCACAATCGCGGCAAGAAGTGACCTTGTCCTTTGCGCCTGTGGTTAAACAGGTAACCCCCTCGGTCATCAATATTTTTACCAAACGGATGGTGACGCAAACCGTGTCCCCGTTTGCCAATGATCCGTTATTTTCCCAATTTTTTCAGGGCATGGGATTCTCGCAACGTCGTCCGGAAAATTCCTTGGGGTCCGGTGTGATTGTCGATGCAGACGGATTGGCCATTACCAACGCGCATGTCATTCGTGGCGCCGAAGAAATAACGGTGGCGTTATCCAATGGACGGGAATTTCCAGCCAGCATTGTGGTGCAGGATGATGCATCGGATTTGGCGTTGTTGCGCATCAAAACCGGTGGCGAAAAATTACCGGCGGCCCGTTTGCAATCCAGTGAATCTTTGGAAGTCGGCGATCTGGTTATTGCGATTGGGAACCCGTTTGGAGTGGGCCAGACAGTGACCAGTGGAATTGTGTCGGCTCTGGCACGATCGTCACTCAACATCAATGATTTCAATTTCTTTATCCAGACGGATGCCGCCATCAATCCCGGAAACTCCGGTGGTCCGTTGGTATCGATGTCGGGCGGAGTCGTTGGCATTAACTCGGCTATTTATTCTAAAAACGGGGGGTCTTTGGGAATTGGATTTGCCATTCCTTCGGAAATGGTCACAACCTTGCTGGCGGCCCAGAAATCAGGGCAGGTATCTCAAAAAGGGGATGTTGTGCGTCCGTGGATCGGGATGTCTGCACAGGATGTAACATCGGATATCGCAGCGTCTTTGGGCCTCCCAAGCCCAAGAGGGGCTTTGGTGGCAGACTTGCATGACGCATCCCCTGCCAAAGCAGCTGGATTGCAACAAGGCGATGTCGTCACCGCCATCAATGGTCATGCCATCAAGGATGCATCGGAAATGCATTTCCGTTTAGCTACCATTCCTATGGGGGACGCCATTGTTCTGACGTATAACCGCAAAGGGCAAGAGGGAGAGGTAACGGTCAAAGCGGTGGCACCTCCGGATGTTCCGGCACGGAATACGACCCGGATCAAGGGCGAGAATCCGTTGAATGGAGCAACGCTGTCCAATATCAATCCCGCGGTCGAAGTGGAATTGGGACTGAAAAATGCACCTGCACGTGGCCTTGTCGTTGCGGCCGTAAGCCCGAATACCATGGCGGCGCGGGTTGTCCGTGTCGGGGACATTGTGTTGGCGGTCAATGGCACACGTGTTGCAACACCGCAAGACGCCCAAGAGCAACTGGGGCATCCGACCCGACAAGGATGGGTGTTGAAAGTGATCTCGGGCGGTCAGGAACGTACCTTGATGGTGCGGTAACTGATGGTGCAGGAATAATAGACAATGAAGAAGGGGGCGATGGCTCCCTTTTTTTGATGTATGTGCGGGGGTTACGCGCTGATTTGGCCGACAAACTCCGGTCCGACCTGAATATCCCAGGGAGGATCTTCTCCGCGGTCGGCATAGGATTTCTCGGCGGCCAGACAGGCTTCCAGCCCCACCCGATAATTCGGATATTTCAAGATCATCCCCAAATCTGTTTTGATTTTGTCGTTATGAACCCGTTTGTTGTCGGAATAGAAACTGAGCGTAATGGGGGCAAGATTGGCATCTTCAAAACGTACCAGCGGAGGAGGATCCCGTCCCAACAAACGCGAGGCATAGGCAATGACTTCGTGGCTTGGGGCCGCTTCATCATCGGCCAGATTGTAGATGGATCCCGGATTCGGATGTTGCATTGACGCCATCAACGTTGCCACCAGATCTTCGACATGAATGCGGCAAAAGGCATGACCTGGCTTCATAATGCGGCGGGCAATCCCCACGCGCACCGAGTCAATAGCCGATCGTCCGGGGCCATAGATTCCTGCCAGACGGAAAATATGCAGAGGGATATGGCGATCCCGCAACAAACCCAACCATTGCTGTTCCGCAATCGCGCGGCGCGTGCCGCGAATGGATGACGGGCGTATTTCAGAGGTTTCATCCACCCATGCACCGTCACGGTCACCATACACACCCGTGGTCGAGAGATAACCAACCCATTTCAGATGGGGCATGAGGCGCACAATATCATTGGCATGGGCTTCGAACGCATAATCGCCATCGCGATCCGGAGGAGTGGAGATCAGCAAATGGGTTGTGCCCTCGAGCGACAGGGCCGGATCCGTTAAGGGTTTATCTTTGTCAAAATTATAGGCTTCGATTCCATGCTGCCGCAACAAGCTGCGTTTCGCGGTGCGACGGGTGGTTCCGGCGAGAATCCAGTCGTCTCCTGTCTGTTTCAGGGCTTCTCCCAAAAAGGTAGCGGTATACCCATAGCCAAAGCAAAAAAGTTTATTCTGGTGCGTCATCCGATGTATGTTCTGTTCTGTTTTTTAAGGTCGGGTTACGAATATAGCCAGAAAAACTTTAAAAATCTACATTTTCGTAATGGGAAGAGGGGGCGAATCCCGGAATTCTTTCATCGAGGATATCGCGGAAACTGGGGCGTGATTTGACACGGGCGTACCAATCATGGGCGTCCGGATGATCGGCCCATGGCACATCCCCGATATAATCGACAGTGGACAGATGGGCGGCAGCGGCAATATCCGCCAATGAAAAATCATGCCCTGCCAGCCAATTCCGTTTTTCCGTCAGAAAACCGATATAATCCAGATGGTAATGGATATTCGCATGACCAGCCCGTACAGAGGGGCCGCTGGGTTCCCCCAGATGCATAAACCGTTTCATCATTTTTTCGCCGAACAGATTGTCGGTGACTTCGCGGTTGAATTTGATATCAAACCAACTCACCAGACGGCGGGTTTCCGCCCGTTGCACCGGATCACGCCCCAGCAAATCCACTCCGGTATAAACTTCTTCCAGATATTCACAGATAACCGCACTGTTGGACAGGTTGGTGCCGTCTGGCTCTACCAGAACCGGCACATCTCCGGCCGGATTGATCATCAGGAATTCGGTGCGCCGTTCCCAGACTTTTTCGACGCGGGGATCGTACTCAAGCCCTTTCTCGCCAAGCACCATGCGGACTTTGCGGGAAAAGGGGTGCAGCCAAAGGTAATAGAGTGTTCTCATGTCCTGACCAGACTATCGCAAAAACATTTTATCGACTAGAGAAAATTCCTGTTATAAACTGCGCCCATATGACCAAAGGAGTTTAAGATGCCAGAAAATTATACCAAAGTTGCCATTGCGCTGCACTGGATTATCGGAGTTGCGATTATCATCATGCTGGTGATGGGAATGGTCATGGAGGACGTGCCGGATGATTATAAATTTTTGGCCTATCAGACACATAAATCCGTGGGATTGACCATTTTGTTATTGAGCTTTGTGCGCTTGTTCTGGCGTTTGTCGCATCGCGCGCCTCCTCTGCCGGCAACGATGGCGAGGTGGGAAATTGTGGTATCCAAAATCACCCATGTTGCGTTTTACGTGCTGATGATCGGATTACCTTTGTCGGGGTGGGCGTTGGTGTCGGCGTCCCCGCGCAATATTCCGACCATGTGGTTTGGTCTGTTTGAATGGCCAAAACTGCCTGTTCTGGCGGATGTTGTCGACAAAGAAGCTGTGTCGCACAGTTTCGGAGAAGTTCACGAAGTATTGGCCAATATCACAATTGCGTTATTGGCGTTGCATGTGGGGGCGGCTTTGAAACACCATTTCATTGCAAAAGATGACATTCTGGCGCGGATGATTCCCTTTTTGAAACGAGGAAAATAAGATGGGGTTTGCTGAATCATTGAGGGCTCTCATTGCGGAAGATGGCCCACAAATGGGTGTTGCCTTCCATCGCGCATTCTCGGATGCAACGCGCTGGTCTCGTGTGGATTTTATCGATGAAGGGATGCCGCCGTCTTTGAGTGACGTTTTTTCTAAAGGGGGAGCTCCTTTTGAAAGGATAAAACCCTTCCTTATCGTAAAACCCTTCCTTATCGAAAGAATGGTTGCACTTTTGATGTCTCCTCATAACCCCTTTCAGGATTTGCCATTAACGCGGATCTGGAAAGGGTACGTGGGATTTGATGAGCGGGCTGAATTAGTTTCACTTGTCACAAAGTATGTACGGCGCTACGAGATAGGCTAGACGTTTTTCCTATCTGCCCTGGGGCTGTGGAATCGCAATTAGCTGTTTTGCAGCGTTTGCGGGAGTTGCTTTCTTTGTAATATTTACATAATTATTAGAATCGTTTTCCGGTACAAATTTTTCAAAAATCTTGATCTTTTTCGCTGATGTCCCTATATCTTTTGCAGTCGTTACAGAGGGCCGATAAGGTCGGTCCCTGAACGATAGGGAGCGTTCCGGGCGCTATTCAGGCTGGGAACGTTTGCTGTTTCATCAAACTTATGGAGAAAATGAAAATGAAATTTCGTCCTTTACATGACCGCGTATTGCTCGAGCGTATGGAAGAAGACTCGAAAACTGTTGGTGGAATCATTATCCCTGACACCGCAAAAGAAAAACCAATGAAAGGCAAAATCGTTGCCGTTGGTTCCGGTGCACGTGACGAAAGCGGCAAAGTTGTGCCTCTCGATGTCAAAGAGGGAGACGTTGTTCTCTTCTCGAAATGGTCGGGAACCGAAGTCACCATCAACGGGAAAGAGCTTCTCGTGATGAAAGAGTCTGACATTATGGGCGTGATCGCTGCATAATATTCTTAGCTAAACACTGAACACTTAAACATTCTCTAAAGGAGACAAAAATGGCTGCAAAGCAAATTAAATTCGGCCCGGATTCCCGCCGTCGCATGTTGGCTGGTGTCGATATTATCGCCGATGCTGTAAAAGTAACCCTCGGCCCAAAAGGTCGTAACGTGATTATCGCCCGTTCCTTCGGCGCTCCACGCTCCACCAAAGACGGTGTATCCGTTGCCAAAGAGATCGAGTTGCAAGACGGGTTTGAAAACATGGGCGCCCAATTGGTGCGCGAAGTGGCCAGCAAAGCCAATGACCAAGCCGGTGATGGAACCACCACCGCGACTGTTCTGGCACAAGCCATTATCCGTGAAGGGATCAAGGCGGTGGCCGCTGGCATGAACCCGATGGATGTCAAACGCGGAATCGACAAAGCTGTAACCGCTTGTGTCGAGAACCTGAAAAACTCGGCTGTTGCCGTGAGCACCAACCAACAAATCCAGCAAGTGGCCTTTGTATCGGCCAACGGCGATGCCGACGTGGCTGCCAAATTGGCCGAAGCTATGGACAAAGTTGGCAAAGAAGGTGTGATCACCGTCGAAGAAGCCAAATCGCTGGAAACCGAATTGGATGTTGTCGAAGGGATGCAGTTCGATCGCGGTTATCTGTCCCCGTACTTCGTCACCAATCCAGAGAAAATGGTTGTCGAGTTGGAGAACCCATATATTCTCCTCAACGAGAAAAAACTGTCCAACCTGCAATCCATTCTGCCAGTTCTGGAAGCCGTTGTTCAGTCCGGTCGTCCTCTGTTGATCGTCGCCGAAGATGTGGAAGGCGAAGCCTTGGCAACCTTGGTGGTCAACAAATTGCGTGGCGGTCTGAAGGTCGCTGCTGTGAAAGCTCCTGGCTTCGGTGATCGTCGCAAAGCAATGCTGGAAGACATGGCGATCCTGACCAAGGCACAAGTGATTTCCGAAGATCTCGGTATTAAACTGGAAAACGTGACCCTTGATATGCTCGGAACGGCGAAAAAAGTCCGCATCACCAAAGATGACACCACGGTGATCGATGGGGCTGGATCTGCCGGAGATATCGATGCACGTTGCGCACAAATCCGTGCCCAGATCGAAGAGACATCGTCCGATTACGATCGTGAAAAACTGCAAGAACGTCTGGCGAAACTCGCTGGCGGCGTTGCGGTAATCCGTGTGGGCGGTGCCACCGAAGTCGAAGTGAAAGAACGCAAAGACCGCGTCGATGACGCGATGCACGCAACCCGTGCGGCTGTGGAAGAAGGGATCGTCCCAGGTGGCGGTACTGCACTTCTGTATGCATCCCGCGCTCTCGAAAGCCTCAAAGGTGACAATGCCGATCAACAAGCCGGTATTGAAATCATCCGTCGCGCCATTCAGGCTCCTATCCGTCAGATCGTTGAAAACGCTGGCAAGGAAGGCTCGATTGTTGTTGGCAAATTGCTGGAACAATCTTCGGCCACCTATGGATACGATGCTCAGGCGGATTCTTACTGTGACCTCGTTCAGGCCGGTATTATCGACCCTGCGAAAGTTGTTCGTTCGGCCCTTCAGAACGCAGCTTCGGTTGCCGGTCTGATGATCACCACCGAAGCCATGATCTGTGAACTTCCAAAAGAAGAATCCGCAGGCGCAGGTGCTGGTGGAGCCGGAATGGGCGGCATGGGCGATATGGGCTTCTAGAAAGGGTAAAATCTTTGGCTAACGGCCTGCAAAATCATATTTTTTCCGCTTCCGTTTCTTACGTACCTTGTGTACGTGCGAAGCCGGTTCTCAAAAATAAGATTTTTCGGCACGTTATCCTTTGATTTTCCACCTTTCTAATCACGATGAACTGAGCACTGGCCACTCATCACTTGTCGCTTATCACTGACCACTCTTTACTGGTCACTTAAAATATCAAAAGACCGTCAGGGAAGCTCTCTGGCGGTCTTTTCTGTGGGGAAGTGGTGCCTGCCTACCCCGCAGGGCTTGAGCATGTACCTATAACGCTCTAATCTCGTGCGCATGGCTTCCAGAAATACAAAATCGAAAAATATCTTTACGCAGATGAAAACCCTGTTGGCGTCCTCGATCGGACGTATGCCGACTGCGTTGGTTGTTGTTTTGGTGCTGTCATTGTGTGTGGCGATGGTGGCGGGGGTTGTGGTTCATTTTGCATCCCAATCGCGTTCTGCCGCGACAGATTTTATGCCGCTTCGTCTTGAGGTGTCTTCCTTGGCCACGGTTCCGGATATAAAGCGGCTTCGGGGAAATTGGGTGGTGCAATCACCGGCCTATGCCATGAGTTTGACCCTTGTTGATAACCGGTTTGAATGGATTGTGCGTTTCGCAGATATTGCGGATACCCAGTTTTATGCCCGCGGAAATTTTCGCATAGAGGGAGATGTTCTGGTTCTTGGCGTGCGCCCCGATCTTGGTCAGCCTTATGACGCGCAGAAACCTTGGGTCAAATATATGCCGATCGCCATGAAGGATCTCAATGCGCAGATCTCGTTTGACGGGGATCGTATGGTGTGGGTCATTCCGTCCGCGGAACAGGGGCGTATTCTGGCGCGCACAGCTGCGATTTTTATGGAGCATGAGGACGGGCGTTTTGTGTGGACGACACGTAATCGCTATCCTGAATAGTTTGTTTGAATGCGCAAGTCACTATCGCCACTATTTCAATTTCGCAATCAACGCGTCGATCTGTTCCGGTGTGCCGATGCTTTCGGTGGCCACATCTTTTTCGATGCGTTTGATCAGCCCCGACAGGACCTTTCCGGCGCCAAGTTCGATCATCTCGGTGACACCTTGCTCTTTCATCCATGTAACCGACTCGCGCCACCGGACGGTGCCTGTGACTTGCTCCACCAACAAATGGCGAATAACATTCGGGTCGGATACCGCATTGGCCGTGACGTTGGCCACAATCGGCACGCTCGGGATCTGGATCAGGGTATCATTCAACGCGGATTGCATGGCATCGGCCGCAGGTTGCATCAAGGTGCAATGGAATGGCGCGGACACAGGAAGTTGCAAAGCACGCTTTGCGCCTTTCGCGGTGGCCAACTCCATCGCAATTGCGACTGCGCCCGTATGACCCGAAATGACCACTTGGCCTGGCGAGTTATCATTGGCGGATTGAACGGTCTCCCCATTCAAGGCCTTGGCCGTAGCCTCGGCTGTAATGGCCTGAACATCCGGCAAATCCAACCCCAGAATAGCTGCCATGGCGCCAACGCCCACGGGAACGGCTTTCTGCATGGCCTGCCCGCGCAGTTTCAACAATTTGGCCGCGGTGGCAATGTCGAACGACCCTGCCGCTGTCAACGCCGAATATTCTCCCAGAGAATGCCCTGCCAGATATGTGGCGGCCGTTGGAAGATGAACGCCGCCCTGTCCGGTTAATACCTTCACAATCGCCATGGATACCGCCATCAGAGCGGGTTGGGTATTTTCGGTCAGGTTCAAATCGGATTCGGATCCGGTCGTCATCAGGGCAAATAATTTTTGGGACAATGCATCATCGATTTGCTCGAACACCTCGCGCGCTTCGGGAAAGGCGTCGGCGAGATCCTTGCCCATACCGATAAATTGAGATCCTTGTCCGGGAAAAACAAACGCACGCATGTTAAAAATCCTTTTTCTGAATGAGACGATACCGCGATAAAAGATAAAATCTATGTGAATTGAAAGGGAATATCCCTTTCAAGTCAAGGCTCTATTCTTTTTTTTGCTGCTTTCAGAGTAAATTAGCGTAGAGGCTCCGTAAAAACGTCATTCTGGCTTTGTTTTTGGGAGAGGTTTTTCAGGTATGCCATCGTATTTTGCGGCCAAAATCGCGGCATCGATTTCTTTGGTAACATCTTTTCCGATTTTTTCGGCAAATATCTCGCCTTTTGCTTCGGCCGATTGTCCATCCGGAGATCCGAAATAAGCAATCATCGCTTTTAATTCGGGTACGGTATAAACCTCGGCCGCATAGTGTATGGATTTTTCCTCTAATGCATCATAATCAACATGCGACTGAACATATTGTTCGAAATCGGCACGATCTCCTTCTGGAACCATCGCTGATGCAGATGTGATAGTTTCATTGATCCGGTCGCGAATATGCCGGATATCGTGCAAGTCTTTGGATAGGCGTATACGCTCAGCCATATCAGGTTTCATTGAGGCCGCCAAGGATTGCGGGGATCCTGACGTGATTTCTGTTGTCAGGAAAAAGAGGATCAGTAAAAGGAAAAAATTTTTCGTTTTCATATTTTTGTTACATTTCTTGTAGTCTTGATGAGAAAGGCAGTTTAGCATGCTTTTTGTGGTTGGTATAAGTAAAAACGCGCGTAGCTATCTCTCGCGGGCGGTCATTTTCTTTTGCGTGACATCGTAAAACCCGTAAACACTGTTTTCGCGGCCGATGCCGGATCGTTTTATCCCGCCAAAAATGTTGGAAGGTTTGCTGGTTGTTGTGTGATTGACCCGTACCATTCCGGCCTGTATGTCTCCAATGGCACGTTTGGCCAGATCCTTGTCTTCGGTATATACGCTGGCGCTCAAGCCATAGATTGTGTCATTGGCTTTGGCGATGGCGTCTTCGTAAGTTGTAAAGGTTACAATTGGCAGGACAGGGCCGAAAACCTCCTCGTGCCAGATACGCATCTCGCGGGTCACACCGCTGATCAGGGTGGGGCTATAATACGCTCCATTTAAGTCGTCGGGTTGATGTCCTCCACACAGGATAGTGGCGCCTTTGTCCACGGCATCTTGCACCTGATCCATCAACAGATCCCGTTGCCGCGCCGATACCAAGGGGCCAATATCGGTTGCTGCATTCATCGGGTCGCCGACGATTTTCCGGGATAACAGTTCTTGCAAATGGCTGATGACCTCTGCCATACGGCTTTCATGCACAATCAAACGCTTTAAGGAGACACACACTTGCCCACAATTGGTAAAGCGCCCGCCATAGATGGCGGGAATGGCTTTTTCCAGATCCGCATCGGCAAAGACAATCGCAGGATCGGATCCGCCCAGTTCCAAGACGGCGGGAATAAATTTCTCGGCCGCTTGTTTATAGAGCAATTCTCCCACTCGCGAGCTTCCGGTAAAGCTGATCAGATTGATATCACCGGCGATCAATTCTTGCGCCACGGTGCCATCGCCATAAATGACCTGAAAGACACCTTCGGGGAAGGCTGATTTTCCAATCATGTCGGCAATCAGAACTGCGCAGAGTTGAGTCTCTTCGGAGTTTTTAAAGATAACGGTGTTGCCGGCGATAAGCGCCTGAATACAGGCCCAGACAAAATTACTGGCCGGAAAATTCCACGGGGAAATACAGGCCGCAACCCCATAGGGTTCAAAGACAATTTCGTTGATTTCGGTGTCATTTTCAAAGGTGACTTCGGGGGCCAGACACTCTGCCGCGTGATCCAGGCTCCATGTGATGTACCCAACAGCCCGATCCACGGTATATAAGGATTGCGTAATGGGCATGCCCATTTCCCGTGTCATGAGTTCTGCGAAGTCTTGTTTGCGCAGAAGGAATTGATCCCGCAGTTGCACCACGTAAGAGAGGCGATCCGCAAGAGGAAGAGCTTTCCACGCCGGAAAGGCCGCGCGGGCTGCCCGCAAAGCTGCTTGGACGTCCGCGATCGACGACATAGGGACTTCGCCAAGAACATCATAATGATGGGCCGGATCGGTGGAGATAATGGACGGTGTCATGGGCGTACCTTGTGTTGAAAGGGGAATAGAGAGATATGGTGTTTCAGATTTTATGATGCTTTAATTCCCGGTGATGGATGTTCACATCATAGTGTCGAGCTGTCAGATAGGCCGCGATATCTTCGGCCAACGTGACCGAGCGATGCTTGCCTCCTGTGCATCCAAAGGCAATGGTCAGATAGTTTTTCCCTTCGGCCTGATAACGGGGAAGCAACAAGTCCAACATGGAATGAAGCCCCGTGACAAACGGGTCAAACGCGGCATCTTCCTTGACATAGGCCTGCACCGCACTGTCTTTGCCTGTTTTTTCTTTCAGATGGCTTTCCCAATTGGGGTTACGCAGAAAGCGCACATCAAACACCAGATCCGCCTCACGCGGCAACCCATGGCGATAGGAAAACGACATGACCGAAACATTCAAATGCCCCTTTAACATGCCTCCGGTAAACCCTTCGACAAAGCGGCGCAAATCATGCACGGAATAATCCGATGTATCGACGACAAAACTGGCTTCGTGTTTTAACGGGAACAACAACGACTTCTCGGCGGCGATACCATCCGGCACGCTGCGATCACGGGCCAAGGGATGCACGCGGCGCGTCTCCGAAAACCGTTTCAACAAAACCGGATCATCGGCGGTCAGGAACAAGGTTTTGACATTCCAATGGCCTTCGGCTTTCAGGGTTTTCAGTTCTTCCAACAATCCTGCGGGATTAAAGTTACGGGCGCGGGTATCCAGGCTGATGGCCAAGGGACGGAAGGATGATTTTTCTTGCTGCAACAATGCGGGCAACAATGACAAGGGAAAATTGTCAAAGGCTGAAAACCCGATATCTTCCAGAATTGCCATCGTGGCAGATATCCCGGCACCGGACAGTCCGGTCACAACCACCAAAGCATTGTTCTTGTTCGGGGGGGAAGCTATATCTGTCATGGGGATCCTCGTAATCTGGCAATAAAACGGGCTCCGATGACATGTCCCCCCGCATCTTTACGATTTTCGGCCCACAGGGTGCCGCCATGGGATTCCATGATCTGGCGCGCAATGGATAATCCCAAACCGGAATGATGGCCAAAATCTTCGGCGACCGGACGTTCGGAATAAAAACGGTCAAAGATTTTATGCAACCGGTTTTCGGGAATACCAGGGCCGCAATCTTCGACCACGACCTGTATCATGCCATCACTGTCCTGATTGGTGGAATCAATTGTAATGGTCAGGGGCTGGCCCGCGGGCGAAAAAGAAACGGCGTTGGAAATCAGATTATCAAAGACCTGTGCCAAACGGCTGGCTTGACCGATCACATAACACGGACGATCAAACCCACGACGCTGGATCATCCCGCTTTCTGTCGCGCATCCACGCTCGATCGGGTCGCGTATCGCATCAATCAAAGGGTCCAGAACATCACGAATATCGACATGGCCCAACACATCGCGGGATAATTCTGCATCCAGACGGGACGCTTGGGAAATATCGGAAATCAAACGATCCATACGTTGAATATCGTGATGGATAATCCCGATCAGCCGGGTTCTGTCCTCATCTTTTTTGACAATTGGCAATGTCTCGACCGCGCTTTTCAAAGATGTCAGAGGATTTTTCAATTCATGCGCCACATCGGCGGCAAATTGCTCGATCGCACTCAGACGTTTTTTCAACGCTTCGGCCATATCACGCATCGACAACGACAATTCCCCGATTTCATCATCGCGATCCGACAAATCGGGAATTTCGCACTCGCGCCCACGACTTAAACGAAGGGCTTCGGCGGCCGTGGCCAATCGCCGTAACGGGTGGCCAATCAACCCCGACAGATACAGGGAAAACGATATCGTCAAAACCAATGAAATCACGGAAAACCGCATGACGGCCAAACGAGTGCGGGCAAAGGCATCTTCGATCGACAAATCCCGTCGCACCAATTGCAATGTGACAAATTTTTTACCCTTCCACAAAAGAGGAGTATCCGCACTCAGGATCAATCCGCCATCGTGCGCGGACCATGCAGCAATATTCAACCCACCGACACTTTGTTCGATTTTGGGAATATCCGCATTCAATACATTTTCTGCCCCGGGGAAATGCGGCAATTTAAAATTGACCGACAACATATTCTCGATATAGGCCATGCCGCGTGTGACCACGTTCAGATTGCTGTCATGCATTTCATTGAAAATTTTGCGTTCGGGCAAATCACCGACCCGCACAATTTTTTGCCCGCTGGCATCAAATAACAATACCTGTTGATCGTCATGGACATTCAGATCGGACAAGGTGTGTGTCATCACCGTAATGACATCGGCCCCATCCGGCGCATCCGACAAAATCCGCCCCAGAATGGTGGCGTACAAGCGGGTTTCGCTTTCAAAATTGTCAATCTCGTTCTGGATCAGATTTTCGCGTGTCTGGGAAATATAAGAAAAACTCATCGCCAGAATGGCCAGAGTAATAATGTTTACCCCCATGATCTTATAAGTCAGACGGCTCAAAGGGCGCGGGGCAATGGATGCGATATGTCGCGGTTGTTCCGTGCTCATAATTCCTTGTACCTGTATCCCACACCATACAATGTTTCGATGCCGTCGAATTCCGGATCTTCATCACGGAATTTGCGCCGCACCCGCTTGATATGGGTATCAATGGTGCGATCATCCACATAAATACTTTCGCCATAGGCAGCGGTAATCAACTGGTCGCGACTGCGCACATGCCCGGGCGTAATGGCCAGAGATTTGATCAACAAATATTCGGTGACGGTCAAATTGACTCCGTGCCCTTTCCATTTGCAAATATGGCGGCTGTCATCCAATTGCAAATGCCCGCGCTGGATGATGTGTCCGGCGGATGGCGCACCCGCTGCGGCTCCTTCCACCGGATGATGGGCTGCATACCGCCGCAGAACAGACCGGATCCGTTCGATCAGCAAACGTTGGGAAAAAGGTTTGGTCACATAATCATCCGCCCCCAGACGCAGGCCGATAATTTCATCGACCTCATCATCTTTGGAGGTCAGGAAAATAACGGGGACAGACGACGTCTCCCGCAACTTGGTCAACAACTCCATGCCGTCCATACGTGGCATTTTGATATCCAGAACGACCAAATCCGGCGCCGTGGATAAAATTCCCTTTAACCCCTCTTCGCCATCATGAAAGGCGACAACATCGAACCCTTCATTTTCAAGAGCGATTTTAACAGAGGCCACAATGTTACGGTCATCATCGACCAAGGCGATTTTCTGCGTCATAAAAGGAAGTGTAGCAAGAACCGGAAAAACTTAAAGGGACTTTGCGCCTAAGACAGGGGTTTTTCGGTTAAAATTGCACGTGTCTGGTCGCAATCTGCCTCGATATGGGCAATCAAGGCGGCCAGTGAGTCAAATTTCATCTCGTCACGAATTTTCCGAACCGGACGAATATGCAACGTTTTTCCATACAGATCGGCCGAAAAATCCAGAATATGCGCCTCGATCAGGCCGATGGGTACCTCGAACATCGGACGAATCCCGATATTGGTGGCCGCTTTATGCCATACGGACTCCCCCTCCACACGAACCCATGTGGCATACACCCCGTAAGACGGATGAATGGTGTCGCCCAATGGCACGTTCGCCGTGGGATACCCGATGGTGCGCCCGCGTTTGTCCCCATGACCAACCGTGCCGTGAATCTCCCACGGCCATCCCAATAAATCATTGGCTTCATCGATATGGCCGGCCTGAATCGCGCCACGAATACGGCTGGCGGAAATCACCGCGCGATGCGTGTCGGTTATCAGGGCAATATCCTGCACCGAAAAGCCGGCTTGCCGCAGAATTTCTGCATGTCCGGCACGATTATGCCCGAAATGGAAATCCTGCCCGATCACAATGCTATGTGGAACAATCTGGTCGTTCAAAATCGTCTGGATAAAAGCCTCGGGCGATAATTCTGCCAATGTCCAATCAAACGGACAGACATAGATATGGTCAACACCTTCCTGTTGCAGCCGTGCGATTTTCAAAGGCAACGGCGTGATACGGAACGGGGGATCATCCGGACGGAACAGGCGGCGCGGATGCGGTTCGAATGTCAGAACGGCCAAGGCCTTTCCTTGCTTATCTGCCTCTTTTCGGGCGATGGCCAATAAGTCCTGATGTCCGCGATGCACGGCATCAAAATTCCCCATCACAACAACGGCGTGACGCGCGGATTCGGGAACAGGGGCTGGAAGATAAACGACACTCATCCCCTGTTTTTACACGGATCTTGAATGTAATCCAAGCGTTTTAATGGCGATCCGACATCACCGAATACGATCCATTCATCAGTTGCAGCAATTCCGTTTGCTCGGCGATCAGAACCGACATTTCTTTTTTGGATTCGTTCTGGCTGCGGTGCCGTTGGATCGAAAAATGGATATTGCGGCACAAATTGCCCGGATCGCGATGGACATTGTCTTTTTTGACGTAGTCTTGCGCGCCCAACCCGAGCATTTTAATAGCCAGATCATCGTCATCCACACTGGTCAGAACGATGATCGGGAGCTGCTCTTTATAAATGCTCATGCGGGAATAGGTTTCCCAGTTTCCGCTGGAATCCGGCAATCCCAGATCCAGAAGCACAATATCGAAGCGGGTTTCTTTGGAGGACACAGCCCGTTCGGCATCATCCAGAGTGGTGACACGCACAACAGAATGAGGCTGTTTCATATAGGCTTCCAGAAACCGCCGCACGGCATAGGCATCACTTTCGCTGTCTTCCACCAGAAGAATTTTCAACTCATCGTGGCTATGATCCAATACGTCCGTTTTAAAAACACCATTACTCAACATAATATCCTCCTAATATTGTTTTGATTCGCATCAACCACTGTCAGGGCAGGGCCCGTGATGCTGCGATCTTAAGTTTTATCGACCAAAATTTTACTTACACAACGACACAGAAGAACCACATGATACGCATTCCAACATTCTTATGACCAACGCCCGGGATAAACTCCCCTCTATTCTTGCGTTGCATAATAATGTATACAATCATAAGTATAGATAATTACCATACTTTCAGTGTAACACAGATCGGGTGAATTATGAAATTTCTACGCAGTCAAAAAGATAGAATTTGTATAAAAAGCCAAATATCTATTCTGATACCGGATAGTGTCAGCCTACAAAACACTCTTTAAAATTGTATGAAAGTTTGTCAAAAACAGTATAATTCTCCATTCCAGAGCCATTTTCCCCAGACCGGAGCCCGCCCAATGCCAGATCAGTTGCAGTATTCCCCATCCTTTAGTGAGAAACAATTACGCGCCATTCTCGATAATACCGTCGATGGCATTATTGTCATTGATGCGCGGGGCCATATTCTCTCTTACAATCTGGCTTGCGAGAAACTCTTCGGGCATGCGCCGCAGGATGTAATCGGGAAAAATGTCAAAGTTTTGATGCCGGAGCCCTATCATTCCCAACATGACGGATATCTGGGAAATTATACGCGGACGCGCGAACCAAAAATTATAGGGATCGGGCGTGAGGTGGTCGGTGCGCGGAAGGATGGGTCGACCTTTCCCATGATGTTGAGTGTCAGTGAAGTGGTGGAAGAGGGATCCCATTTCTTTGTGGGCATTATCCGCGACATTACCGAGCACAAGAATCATGAGATCGAGGTCCAGCAATATACCGAAGCTTTGGAGCGCAGTAACTCCGAGCTGGATGATTTTGTGTATATCATATCCCATGATCTCAAAGAGCCTGTCCGGGGTATTTATAGCTATTCACAATTTTTGCTGGAAGATTACAGCAAGACGATTGATCAGGACGGCGTGGACAAGTTGCAAAGCCTGATGAAACTGTCTCTGCGGATGGAAGATCTGATTGACAAACTTCTTTATTATTCCCGCCTTGGGCGCACCGATCTGGCCTTTATGTCGACGGATTTGAACGAAATTCTGAATGGTGTTCTCGATATGTTGGATCCATTGGTCAGGGCAGGACATATTGCGATCGAAATGGATACAAAGCTCCCATCTGTTGTGTGTGACCAGGCGCGGGTGGGCGAGATTTTCCGGAACTTGATTACCAACGGAATTAAGTATAATAAGCGGGATCAGAAAACCATTCATGTCGGCGTTGTCATGGACTATCCCGACTATGAGGGCCGTCATGTGTTCTATGTCAGGGATAACGGGATCGGGATTCCCGAGAAACATTATGAATCGGTCTTTAAAATGTTCAAACGCCTGCATGGACGGGACGAATACGGGGGCGGGACTGGATCGGGACTGACCATCGTAAAGAAAATTATTTCCCGTCATGGCGGAACGATCTGGATTGAATCGGAAGAAGATGTTGGAACAACATTCTATTTCACTTTAAAATAACCATTGGAAAGTATGGATATTATGGCCTCTGTGTTACCGGTAATGCCCTTGATGGATGATTGCGCTTTTCCCTATATCCTGAGTGTGGAAGATAGCCCGATTGATTTTGAAATTATCATGCGGTCTTTCAAAAAGACAGGATTCGAAGCGCCGGTACATCATTGCGAGAATGGTGATTCCGCGCTGGATTTTCTGTTGGCACAAAAAGCGAAAGGCCGCGCGGCGTGTCTGCCGACCATTGTCCTTCTTGACCTGAATCTTCCGGGTACGGACGGGCGTGAAGTCTTGCGGACCATCAAATCGGATGATGTGTTGAAATCCATTCCGGTGGTGATTCTATCAACCTCGAACAACGACAATGATGTGGAGTATTGCCTGTCGCACGGGGCTGACAAATATTTTATGAAACCCATTTCACCGGATAATTTCGTTCACACGATTCACGAAATCAAGATTTTGTGGGATCAGATGATATCGCACAGTTAAAATCCGGATGATCGGCCAATCCGGCCCGCATCAGGGCCACATAATCATCTTGCGGCATTTCATACAACCCGAATTGATCCAGATGGGGATTGCGGAACTGGGAATCAAGAAGTTTGAACCCCGCCCGATCCAGACGGGCGCATAAATGAACCAAGGCAATTTTGCTGGCATCGGTGACGGTCGAAAACATGCTCTCGCCACAGAACGTGCTTCCCAACGCCAGACCATATAACCCGCCGACCAAATACCTCTCCTGCCCCTCCTGCCCCTCCTGCCCCTCCTGCCACACCTCGACAGAATGCGCCCATCCCCGACGATGTAAGTCACAAAACGCGTTGATAATCGCATCATTGATCCATGTGTCGGGGCGGGCATTGGCACAGGCGCGGATCACGTCGTCAAAAGCGGTGTCAAACGTAATCACAAAAGGGGCTTGCCCCACTTTGCGGCGCAAGCGTCTGGGGATATGCAGATATTTGATCGGCAACAAAGCCCGTGTATGGGGGGCGACAAGATCAAACCCCGCATCTGTGCGATGATCGGCCATCGGGAAATACCCTTGCGCATAAAAATGTAAAAGATTGCTGGCTGTGATAGGCATGCTGTATTGTAAACAAGATGTTTTGCAAAGAAAAGGGATCCGCGGCCCATGGGGGAAAATAGAAAGAAGGGGATAAAAGACAAAAGGACGGATAAACCGCCCTTTTGTCCTGTTTTTTAAAAACTGTTTCCGGAGATCATTCGCAGATTATTTGCAGATCAGGCACTGATTTTTTTCCGGATTACATCCAGATCGATCTTCGACAATTCGTCGATCCGTAATTTGCTTTTTGTATTGATCTGGAATGCCACATGGCAATGATGTTGGCAATAAGATACGCCATCTTCGGCAGGGCCCCCGCAGAATTTGAATCCTTCTTCTTTGGGATCGCCGATTGGCCAACGGCACATGCGATCTTTCAAATCCACCAGAGAAACTCCCTCTCCGTAGCAATAATTCTCTTCCACGGTCGGGATACGAACGGGAGCAACAATATCCCGTGCAGAAATTTTTTGCACGGATTTTGGTTGTTTGCGCGGGGTTGATCCAACACGCCCTACGCTTCCGGTATCCACCGGAGTATTTTCCTGTATAGGAGAAATGCGTCCGGAAAGTTTTAATCGGTGGGCTTTGCCGATAACGGCATTTCGGGTGACGCCCCCCCCCAATTAGCTTGGCGATCTCGGCAGCAGTTTTGCCTTCGATCCATAGCTTTTTGAGCAACATTACCCGTTCGTCAGTCCAGCTCATGAATATCTCCTCCAGAATTTTGTGATCTAGAAACACCTTATCAAAGAGATGATTCGTTCGCCAAGAATCCCTGATTCGTTTTCATGATGTTATCCACAACGAACATTGAAAAAGGAGTCAAGAGGGCTCTTTTGAGGGCTCGAGAAAGAAAAATGATCTCACAAGATTCTCCGTAGACGCCAATATAAGGGGGCGGCGTGTGCGCGGAGGGTCCCTGCAAGAGTCTGGACGAAGGTGATCCATCTGTTTTTCAAAGGGGAACATGCATGATGGTGCGTGCGCGATATATATTGTTCCTGTCGTCCGCGTGCGGCCTGTCGTTGCGATATCCCGCCCGTCTCGAAGATACAGACAGGGAAAGATACGTATTGTGTCACCGGATGTTGCGTCAAAAAGCGCAGCGTCAGATCATAATCGGCGGCAACTTTATAGTTTAAGTCATAGCGCAGTTTATCCAATGCCTTGCGGTTATAAAACATCGCTTGATGATGGGTAAACAGCCCCCAGAGAATGGTATCGGCGCGGCGCGCTTTTTTGATGTGCCCGTCCTCTAACGCATCGCCATAGATCAGATCTGCACCGGATAATGTGCTATCGGCCACGATGCGCAACACATCCGGAGACGCAAATTGATCGCCTGCATTCATAAAAATAACATAGTCGCCGGTGCAGTGGTCCAGCCCTTTGTTCATCGCATCGTAAATGCCCTTATCCGGCTCGCTGATGATACGGGCGGTTGGATAACGGGGAAAATCTTCACGCGTGCCGTCGGTGGAGGCGCCGTCGATGATGATCCATTCGTAATCCGGACAGGTTTGCATCTGGAGGCTGGTGGCGGTTGCGGCCAGTCCGGCACGGTGATTGCGTGTGATGGTGACAATGGAAAAACGTGGCATCTTTTTCGCCTGACATGTTCCTTTAATTTCCGTCTGTAATATCTTCGGCAAAGATTGCGGTGGTCGCAAGGTTGGCCAGGATTTGCGAGAGGTCTTTGGCCCCGTCCATAAAGGTCAATGGTTTTGGATCTTGTGGTACAATGATGGTCGATCCGGGAGGGATGAGCGTTGCCTGATAATTCCACGCCGATACCGAGAGAGGTTGGGCGCTGCCATCCGGATAGACCACAAAGGCGCGATCCTGATCGGCATTATACGCAAAGCCACCGGCTTCGTTGATATAGTCATGCGGTGATTTGCCGCTGCGGAATTGCAGAGAGGCCGGAGATAGCACTTCCCCCGCCACCCGCACTGTCAGCGGACGTTTGGGGATATAGATCTTGTCCGATGATTCGAGGAGAATATCCTGATCCGGATGGGTCGAAAGAATGGCCGGATCGGCCTGTACCGTGATTCGTCCCAGAGCTTCGGCTCCTTTTAATTCCGCAATCAGGTTACGCGCCAAAGCCAGTTCCTGATCATTCGGTTTGGTGTCTTTTTGTGGGCTTTGTAAGGCAGCCGCCAAATTGAATTCCAGCCCGCGTGCCTGGGATTTATAGCGTTGCTCTTCGCGCAGGCGTTCGGATTTGCGCGAGAAAATGGCGCCTTGGGGATAGGCTTGTTCGGTTAATCCCCCTGCCCGTTTGATCAGGCTGCCCAAAGTATCGCCGGCAATCAGGTCGTAGCTTCCCGGATTTTTGACTTCCCCCGTCAGGGTGACGTGACGGTCTTCGATCCGTTTGAAATTTTGTCCGATGCGAATCGTGTCCCCCGCGTGCAGCGTAATCAAGGCGGCCGGCGTGGTGGCCAGATCCATGTGATTGCGGCGGGTGGATGTGTCTCCCCGTGTGTGGGTGATTTCCACGCTGCGCGTATTGGCTTCGAGCGAGGCTCCGCCCGCAATGGCCAGCAATTCATCCAGCGAGGTGGATTCGGCAATCGGGTATGATCCGGGCGCCCGTATCGATCCCCGCACGAACACCGCATGTTCGATCAGAAAGTTTTTCAGTTCATCCGTCATAGCAGCAGGGGAGGGAGCAGACGGATCGCCAGAGATTCCTGCGGGGGTATCAACTGGCGCATCAATGTCTTCGGGTGGTTTCAAGTGCGCCACATCGTCACGCGAGAAGAGGGTCACCACATCCGATTCGCGCAGGGCGACATCATGTTTTTTGGCCAGGATCCGAAGCGGTGAAAATGCAATCAGTTCTTTGGATAAATGTTTCGGATCGCGCCGTTCAATGACACCGATCAATGGATAGACAGTATTGCTCAGCAAGGAGTCGTTGGTAAGGAGGGCCGACAAAGACGGGGTTTCGGTCAGGGCAAACAGACCGGCCTGGGGGCTTGCGCCTTTTAATTCAATGGTCCCGTGGCGCAGGTCGTCGCCCGATGGATCGGCCTGGCGAATCATCAGAATATCGCCATCGGCAAAGAGGCGATCCGAAAAATTGGTAATCTCGCTGACCGAATCAGCGGCACGATTGGCAAGGTTCAAACGGATATAACGGGTTTTGGCAGGGAGCACGGCTCCGCCGGACAAATCCAGAAGATCATTCAGGGATAATGTCTGGCTGGTTGCGGGCGTGGGCGCCGAAGATGTGCGGCCAGTCGCTAATATAGCGGGTAAGATCTCGTAAATCGCCGGACGTTTGGCGGCTCCGGCAATGGCCAGAGTCGGGCCGATCGGCGGAACGGTAATCCGGTCGCCATCGCGCAGAGACAGGTCGGCACTTCCGGATCCGTAAACCAGCACACCATAGAGATCTATAATCTGGGTACGATGATTGCGAATCAGGCTGATTTGGCGGAGGCTGCCTGTCTTTTGTACGCCTCCCGCAGATCCCAGAGCGTCCAGAACCGTGTTATAGGTCGACAAAGTCACTTGCCCCGGATGCGCGACGTTCCCCGCAACGGTGACCGCAATCTGGCGGGTTTTCGTGATCGAGAGAAAGACATCGGTGTTATAGACGTCCTTTAACAGGGCGGTGATTTCCTGCCGTACTGCCGATACAGACTTCCCCGCCGCCGAAATGGGCGGCAAATTATCAATGATCAGGCTTCCGTCATCGCCGATGACCACCGGAGTGCTCTCGTTCGTGTTGCCCCGGATCAAAAGCGAGACTTCGTCCCCGGCTTGCAGGATATAGCTATCCTGTACCGCGCCGCGCCCTGCCGTCTGGCCGGAAGAAACCGGGCTAATCGAATCATAGCCGAATTGGCGGATCGGGGCGCGCAGACGGGTGCTATATATGTCCTCCAAGGCCGATGCCCGGGATATAGCGGTTGTGTCAGCCGTTGGACTGTCGTTTTTTGTATGAGGAGATTCTGGAGAGAATCGATCCAGATTCATCCGGAAATCCGGCGATTCCACGTCTTTTGTCTGTAATAAGACCGGATCAATGGCGATTTTTTCGGGAGCTATATAAGTGGCCAGATCAGCCTTTATATTGCCTGCTATCAGAGGAGACGGCGCCACGCCTGTCATCAGGACGATCAAAAAAGGCACCCAGAAACGTTGTGAATCGGTCATTATTCTCTATATGCAGGTTCAATTGAGCCTCTACGGTACAAGATACGGATGTATGTGCAAGTCGATAAAGGGGGGTGCGGAGGGGTTATATACAGGTAAAATAGGGAGTAAAATTCCTGCAAAAGAGATTTCGGGCAAAAAAGACCCCAAAAACGCATTTCTGAAACCCGCAGAAAACCAAGAAAAATAAAAATAGTTTCAAAAAAATGAAAAAAAAGTGAAAAAGGTGTTTGACATTCTCAAACCGTATGCGTATAAAGCCGACCTCTGCAGCGCACTGCTTCGAAAAAAAGCGAAGAAAAACAACGCTGTAGGGCCTGATTGGAACGAAATTAAAACGAAATAAAAAAGTTTTAAAAAAGTGAAAAAAGGGGGTTGACAGACAAATAGCTAGTCGCTATAGTCCGCAAACCTAATCGAAAACGAGG
>CAZMZK010000009.1:0-25388 GCA_964570705.1 uncultured Micavibrio sp. | reverse complement strand
CGCATCATATCACACAAAATTGATATGTCCAATCAATATTTTAAATTACTATATTTGGTATAACGTGGAGCAACGCGTGTCAGTTTCTCATGGGTTTGGCCGTACCCATCCAGAATGCGGTCAACAATTCCAAATGCCAAGGCATTATCTAGGGTGTGTCATCAATTGCCACGCCCTCAAGACAACGAACAAAGATTTCATCAAGGCAGACTCCCCCTTACCCCTCCCCGTCTTCCAACTCTCTTTCACTGGGGCAAGGACAACGCAGGATTAAGACTGTGAGCCCTTAACCAAAATCCGGTAAGGGAAGGCTTTTTAAAAGCGAACAAAGCATAAAATATGTCGCCGGACGCTATGGAACCATAAAAGGTTGAACGAGGTCTGCGTTTATGGGAAGAGCATATAATTCCTTGTAAAATCCCTGTAGATCTCTTAAATTCCATGTCATCTAATCTACGCAGGATGCTTACATGACACATTGGACTCCCGATAGCTGGCGGACAAAACCTGCCAAACAGCTCCCGACTTATGGCGATCATCATGCCCAATTGGCCAAGATTGAGGCCGATCTGGCCCAAATGCCGCCGTTGGTCTTTGCCGGTGAAGCCCGCACCCTGAAATCCCGTCTGGCGGATGCCGCCATCGGCGAAGCCTTTGTGTTACAAGGTGGAGATTGCGCCGAAAGCTTTGCCGAATTCGGAGCCAACAAAGTCCGTGATACCTTCCGCGTTCTGATGCAAATGGCCGTCGTGTTGACCTTTGCAGCCTCTGTGCCTGTTATCAAAATGGGCCGTATGGCCGGGCAATTTGCCAAACCCCGTTCCGAAGATACCGAAACCCGCGATGGGGTTACCCTCCCCACCTATCGCGGCGATATCATTAACGGGATCGACTTTACAGCCGAAGCCCGCATTCCCGACCCCACCCGCATGATGAAAGCCTATCATCAATCCGCCGCCACACTGAACCTGTTGCGCGCCTTTTCCACGGGGGGGTATGCCGAACTCAATCGCGTCCACCAATGGAACCTCGACTTTGCCAAGGACAGCACCGCATCTGAAAAATACCAGAAAATGGCCTACCGGATTGATCAGGCACTGGACTTTATGAAAGCCGTGGGCCTGACAACCCAAACTGTGCCACATATCCTGAAACAAACCGAATTTTATACCTGCCACGAGGCCCTATTATTGCCGTACGAACAAGCTTTGACCCGTGTCGATAGCACGACAGGCGATTTTTATGATTGCTCGGGTCACTTTGTCTGGGTAGGTGCACGCACCAATCAGGAAGACCATGCACAGATCGAATTTGCCCGTGGTATCCGGAACCCGATCGGGATGAAATGCCCCCCCACCCTGACCACTGATTCCCTGCTCCGCCTGATTGACACCTTGAATCCGGAGAACGAACCAGGCCGCCTGACCCTGATCTCGCGCATGGGGGCCGGAAAGGTCTTTGACCATCTCCCTAAACTGGTTCAGACCGTGAAAAACGAAGGCCGGATTGTCACATGGGTATGCGATCCGATGCATGGCAACACCATGAAATCCGCCAGCGGGTATAAAACCCGTCGTTTCGATGATATTATGGGCGAAGTCAAAGATTTCTTTGCCGTTCATAAAGCCGAAGGCACCAACCCGGGCGGCATCCATATCGAAATGACCGGACAGAACGTGACCGAGTGCACGGGCGGCATTGTGGATGTGACCGATGAAGATTTGTCGGCCCGTTACCACACACATTGCGACCCTCGGTTAAATGCATCCCAAGCGTTGGAACTGTCCTTCCTGATTGCGGATGAATTAAAATCGATCCGCAGAGACCGAAAAGATATTGCGCGCAACGCAATGACGACAAGGTAGTTTTCCCGATATGTCTATGCCTCCTTCCCTGCGCCTGACCATTGCCCAATTAAACCCCACAGTCGGCGATATCTCCGGCAATTGCCGCCGGATTGAATCTGTATGGGACACTCACGATACAACCAGCGATCTGATTGTCTTTCCTGAACTGACACTCACCGGATACATGCCGGAGGATCTGTTGTTACGAACCGATTTTGTCCAAAGCGCACAAGATGCGATTGACCTATTGGTAACAAAATCGGCCAGCATGGCGTCGGCTATTCTGGTCGGGGCCCCATGCCGCGACCGGACATCGCTTTACAACGCTGCCTATCTGATTGACAAAGGCCACATTCTGTCGATCACGCATAAGGTAGAATTACCCAATTACGGCGTCTTTGACGAACGTCGTTACTTTACTCCGGGCAAACGTCCGGATACCGTGATCTTCCGTGGCACACGTCTGGGGATCATGATTTGCGAAGATATGTGGTTGCCACATGTCACCACCCATTTGGCCACCCAATCGCCTGACCTGTTGGTTGTAATCAATGGCAGCCCGTTCGAACCACACAAGCAATCCATCCGTTTGCAACATGCGCGGGCGCGCGTTGCCCAAAGCGGGGCTCCCCTCCTCTACGTCAACCAAGTCGGGGGACAAGATGATCTGATTTATGATGGCACCAGTTTCGCACTGGATTCATCGGGCAATCTGGTTCTGCAATGCGAAGAATTTCTGGAAGAATTCCAGACCTTCTCCTTCACCACGCCTGCCACAGCGACCATTCATCCCTTGCACGGCGAAACCGAAAGCCTCTACCAAGGCGCGGTTTTGGGGCTGCGCGATTATCTGCGAAAGACACGGCAATCCAAAATCCTGCTGGGGATGTCCGGCGGGATTGACAGCGCCCTGTCGGCCGCCATCGCGGTGGATGCCATTGGGGCCGACAATGTCCGCTGTGTGATGATGCCTTCCGAATTCACCAGCCGCGACAGCATCGAAGACGCAGAAGACTGCGCCCGAAAACTGGGCATTGCCTGCGATATTATTCCGGTCAATTCTTTGGTGGATGGCTTTATGGGACTTGTGCCCTCGACCTCGGGACTGGCGCACGAAAACCTTCAGGCACGATTACGCGGTCTGATCCTGATGACTCTGTCCAATCAGGCTAATCAAGCCAATCAGGGCGGCGCCATGGTGCTAACCACGGGAAATAAATCGGAAATGGCCTGCGGCTATGCCACACTTTATGGCGATATGTGCGGCGGTTATAACGCGCTGAAAGACCTGTATAAAACGCAAGTCTATAATCTGGCGCATTGGCGCAATGGCGCAAAACCCATCGATTCTCTTGGCCCCATGGGCGAAGTTATCAACACCCGCATTTTGACCAAGGCCCCAACCGCTGAATTGCGCCCCGATCAAAAAGATCAGGACAGCCTGCCACCATATGATGAACTGGATGCCATTTTGATGGGCTTGATCGAAGAAGATTTGTCACCATCCCAAATGGCGGAACGCGGACATAATCCTGAAACAGTGACCAAAGTCGCACGTCTGGTCAAACTGTCGGAATACAAACGGAGACAATCCGCGACCGGTGCAAAATTATCGGCCCGCGCCTTTGCCCGCGAACGCCGCTATCCGATCGTGAATGGATATTGAACTCCTTTGAGAGGATACAATCATGATTCCCACTCTCCCTCCTGACGTTCTCTCCCCTACCAACCATTTGATCAACCATCTGGCCGATGAATCCGCCCGCATCGCCCGTGAGTATTTTGGAACCCCCATCGATATCATAACCAAAGCAGACGAAACACCTGTCACGATCGCTGATCGCACCATCGAGCAAGCCTTGCGCGATATATTGGATCGGGAACGCCCTGATGATGGCATTATCGGTGAAGAGTTCGGAACCAAAAACGGCCGCAGCGGATATACATGGGTTCTGGATCCCATCGACGGCACAAAATCCTTTACCATCGGCCGCCCGACATTCGGAACCCTGATTGGCCTATGCTATGACGAAACTCCGATCATGGGATTGATCAATCAACCCATTCTCAATCAACGCTGGATCGGTCAATCCGGACAACCAACAACCTATAACGGGGCCCCCGTTTCCTGTCGCCCCTGCCCTACGCTCAAGGATGCGATCTTCGGGGTTGGAACCTGTACACAAATCGGACGGGATCGTTTCGACCGGATTGCCGCCGCCACGCGATATCCTGTATTTCAGGGCGATTGTTATTTCTATGGTTTGATGGCCAATGGCTTTCTGGACCTGATTGTTGAAAATAAATTAGGTGTTTATGATTTTGTGGCGCTAGTCCCCATTATCACAGGAGCCGGCGGAGTTATCACCGATTGGTCCGGACGCCCCAAAACCCTGCACGGGGATCCTACCTTGATCGCGGCAGGAAACAAAGACATCCACACACACGCAATTTCCCTTCTCTCCTCTTAAGAGATTCGCTACACCTCTTGACATACAAGCAAACGAAGCGCCTATTTTATAAATCATGTTAGCAATTTTCACTCACCTTGCCGATTGGGCGACCTATACCGTTATGGGATTGGAAAAATCAACCAAGCTGGCAGACGCGGTACATTTCTTTATAGAAGACACCAGCAAGATCTTTTTCCTTCTGGCGGTCATGATCTATCTGATTGGCTTTGCACGCTCCTTTGTGTCTCCCGAGAAAGTTCGGCTGTGGTTAACCGGAAAATCACGCATGACGGGCTATATTCTGGCGGCCCTCTTGGGGGCAATAACCCCCTTCTGTTCCTGCTCCTCTGTCCCGTTGTTCATTGCCTTCTTATCGGCGGGGATCCCGTTGGGCGTTACGATGGCCTTCCTCATCACATCGCCTTTGGTCAATGAAGTCGCTGTTGTTCTTTTGGGCCAGGCTTTGGGATTGAAATTCACCATCACCTATGTCGGAACTGGGCTTATTCTGGGCGTTGTCGGCGGCGTTATCATAGATTTTTTGAAACTCGACAAATGGGTGGAGCCTTATGTGTGGAATATCAAAATGCCGACACCGGATCCAACATCGGGATCCTCTGGTTGGGCGTTGCGTGAAAAATTCGCACGTACAGAAGCCATCGATATTATCAAACGTGTTTGGCTTTATGTGATTATCGGTGTTGGGCTCGGGGCTGGCCTGCATGGCTACGTCCCCGAGGAATGGTTTATCGCGCATGCCGGACCCGATAATATATTGGCGGTTCCTCTGGCCGTTCTGGTTGGTATTCCCCTCTATTCCAACGCCACAGCCATCATTCCGGTTGCCGAAGTTCTGATGAACAAAGGCGTCCCGATAGGAACAATTCTGGCCTTCATTATGAGCATTGTTGCGATTTCCTTGCCGGAACTTCTCATTCTGCGCAAAGTTCTGAAACCTGCCATGCTGTGTTTCTTCGCGGGTTTTCTGTTTCTGGCCTTTGTGGGAATAGGCTATTTATTTAACGCAATTTTTGGAGGTTAATCATGGATATTACCGTATTTGGAAGAGGATGCTCACGCTGCGAGTCAACGATCCAGCGTATAGAGCGCGAAGCCGCCGCATTGGGAGTTTCTATCACCCTCCATAAAGTGACAGACGAAATCGAGATTGTCCAAAATGGAATCATGACAACCCCCGCCGTGAAAATCAACGGGACCCTCGTTCATTCCGGCGGAATTCCCTCGATTGAATCGGTCCAATCCTGGTTAAAAACTCTGCCCACTCATAAGTGAGAACATATCAAAAGATCTTTCTTGCGCTGGAAGCGCCACTGTCCAAGGGTCGCCCCCCGGAAATCCGGATTCATACGTGTCGCCAAACGGGTTAGATCCTCCAACCGAACAGACCGTTGGTCTGGCACATGTTCTTGACACGAATCCGGTGAAGGAAGATCCCGCATCATCCGTTTTAAAATCCGGATTTTTCCTGCGATTGGAACCATCAGAAAGCCTGGAAACAATATTTCGATGCGTTTCGTATCCATGGACGATATTAGTTTTTTATATTCATTATCAACAAGATAATCAATCAGATTTAGTTCATCAGCAAGCCGCGCAGACAAAGTCATAATCCGATCTGCAGACAGCCCCTCCCCTTCCAAAACCCCGATCACATTTCGGATACGAACCCGAGCGTATCGCTCATTTGCATTCGAAGGATCCTCTACCCAGTCAATGTTTTGATCTCTCAAGATCTCGAGCAGATCCACATGCGACACAGAGAGGAGCGGGCGCAACAACGTCATCCCATTCTCCAATGGCTGCACCGGACGCATTCCAACCAGACCATCCAGACCTGTTCCTTTTGCGATACGAAAGAGAATGGTTTCGATCTGGTCCTGCGCATGATGCGCCACCCCCAGATATTTTATGGAATGGGCCCCACAATAAGCGGCCATTAACCGGTATCGGGCGGCCCGCGCCGCCTCCTGAATGCGGGTCGTGGGCTTGGGGAGATCATCCCAAACCAAAGTCTGGTGAATACCACCTCTGTCGCGGATAAACTTTGCGACAAACGCCGCCTCGGCCGCCGATTCCGGACGCAAGCCATGATCCACCGTTAACGCATGCAACCGAATTCCGCGCGCGCCACACCACTCCAGCAACAACACCGCCAAGGCCAAACTATCCCCGCCGCCCGACACCGCAACAGCCAGATCGGACTCCCGCAAGAGATCATCGCCGGAAATCGATGCCAGAAAAGACATAAGCCCCGAAAATCGATCGGGGCTTATCACATGTCCGGACAACTCTTTAGGTACCACAGGCAAGACGGCTCATCTCCTGATCCGCGCGGCGCAACGTGACCGCATCGCCGCCCGTTGTGAACTCTTTCTTCAATTGCTTCAAAGTCACACAGGCTTCTTTTTTCTTGCCCGCCTGCCCCAGCGACATGCCCATTTTCAACAAGCTGTCCGCAACTTTGGGGCCTTTCGGATATTTTTTGTAGCTTTCGGCAAAAATCCGGGCGGCTTTTTCGTACTCGCCACTGGTATAATAGCTTTCGCCTAACCAATAGGTAGCATTGGCCGCCAAAGGATGCGTCGGATTAGCATTCAGAAACGACTCAAATCCTTTTTTGGCGGCGGCTGTATTGCCACTTTTCAAGGAGGAGAATGCCGCCTCATATTGCCCGGCGACATCATCTCCCGGCTTGGATGGAATACTCGCTCCACCAGGGGCCGTTGTCATCGATCCCAGATTTTTGACCGTTGGCGAGGTTTCCGGAGCCGGTGCATTCGGATTATCCTTCATGTCCGGCAATTTGGCCGCCGCATCGGCAGGTTTTTCAGAATCTGACGCGCTATCGGATTCCGATGCCGGAATTGCGCCGCCCATATCATTCGGCGCTAACGTCCCCGATTGCTTTGAAGGCATATCGGGCTTGGCATCAGACTTGATATCGGTTTTTGCTGGCACAGAATTAGCCTTATTCAGATCCTGAAACCGCAGATCCATATCGGCCAACGCTTTATCCAATTTGGTTTTTAATTGGGTATTTTCGAATTCCTGCTTCTCCACTTTGCCCGTCAGATCGCGCAATTGGGACTCGAGATCGGATAAACGGCTTTCGACGCTGGCCTGATAATCCGCCGTTGGCGCCCCACCCGATGCACCGGAATCAGTCAAGCTTACCGGAGGTTTTTCCCCTTTGAACACCGCCCGATTGAGCGTATCCACACTGCCTTCCAACTGGCGCAACCGTGTCTGCGTATCATCCGCCGCATACCCGAGCGCAGGCATTGCCACGCTCGACATGAGCAAACAGGCCGCAAAGGCGGCCTGAGTGAAATAACGCACACGGCGTGTTGTCCGCGCAGAGGAAGAGGACAAAAGAATAGACGTCATTCCAGCCTCTCCTGAATGTTATTAGTTAACAACCGTTACACCACGGCGGTTTTGAGCCCAACCGGATGGCGAGGCCTCGGTCACAGCCGGACGCTCTTTGCCATAGCTGATGGTATTGATGCGGGAAGCTTCAATCCCTTGGGACAGCAAGTAGGATTTCACAGAGCTCGCACGACGTTCACCCAAAGCCAGGTTATACTCGCGGGTTCCGCGTTCATCGGCATGACCTTCGATGGTGATCGTGACGCTTGGGTATTTTTTCAACCAAGCCGCTTGTTTGTCCAAAGTGGCTTTGCCTTCGGCAGATACGTCGGATTGATCATAACCAAAGAACACACGATCACCAACGTTCACAACGAGGTCTTGTTGGGTTCCAGGAGTGACACCATTGACAGGAGCCAAACCATTGGCACCAGCACCATCACCCGCCCCCAATTGGCCACCTTGCAAACCGTTCATGGAAGTATCGACAGCCTTTGCATCGTCATCCGAAGAACAAGCAGCGAGGGTTACGAGAGCGACGGACATCAAAAGAAGATTACGAATAGCCATATTGGGACTCCTGTGGCAGTTATAAAATGTGGATAGGATACGCATGACGTGATTCGCCACACGCGCGTTGAATACAACTTCTAAATAGCCTCTTCCCCCCCGCTGCGCAAGGGGCAAAAGAAAATAATTTTTCAAAAATACGGTAAATATAAAAAATCAGGGCCCTCGGGTCCCACCACGCGCGCACCAATCTTTGCAAGCGGAATCAAATCTGGTATGGTCACACCCAAGCTGCCATCGATCACGTCTCCGTAGCTCAGCAGGATAGAGCACAAGTTTCCTAAACTTGGGGCCACAGGTTCAATTCCTGTCGGAGACGCCATCGTTGCGCCTATGACTACCCAAATAATTATCCCAAATAGCGCAGGCCTGCCATCACCCACACAGCAAGATTCGCGCCTGACAGAGCGAGGATATAGCGCGGAACGGGTGCGTTTTCTATCCACAATAGCCCCGCCGTTAAAGCGAATGGCAAGGTCAGGGTACAGAACACCATCAACAGAATATCCTGAGCCATATACGTATACCCTGCCAGAACAAAAGCCCCGATCAATTCAATGACCGGATAACGTGCCGAAATCGGCGACCGGCAATAACGGCACCGCCCTATGCTGGCACACCACGACACAACAGGAATCAAGTCAAACCACGCCAATTGATGCCCGCATACCGGACACGCAGACCGCGCCGCACCAGATTTTTGTCGGGATTTTTTCTTATCCGCGAGAATCCAGCTTTGACCACGCGCCACACGGTAGGACACGGCACTGGCAAAACTACCTTCACACGCCCCGATCATGACCACATACGCATAAAGCAAGCCCAGTAAGACAGGATCATTCCAAAGGTGCTCTATCATGGCCTAATTGCCACGAAGTTTCGACAAACGATCATAAATTCTTTCCCGCGAAATCGCGCCACGTCCATCCCCGTAGATCGTATCCACTTCAAGCGCTTTTTCGTAGTTCCGGATAGCCAAAGGCACATCTCCCGCCTTTTCAGACACAACCGCCATATTATAGTAATGTTGCGGATTATTCGGATCCAGTGCGGCTGCGCGTTCCAGATTTTTATACGCATCCAGAAAGTTTCCGGCATCCGCGTAAGCCACCCCCAATTGCGCCAGCACCACCGGCTTCCCGGGGTATGCCTGGTTCAAATCCAACAATTTTTCCAACGCCACGGCAGGTGATGTCTGACGGATCAGTCCCGCCAGATTAATGATGGCCTGCGTATTATCGGGATACTCCGCCAGAACATCTTCATAAGCAGACACAGCCGAGGCAGTGTCTCCCGTTTTCTGGAACAAAACAGCCCGCCCCAGCAAGACGCGTTCGTCATGGGGATTGATACGATACAACTCCGCATACATCTCTTGCGCGGCGTCATAACGTTGCAATTTCAACGCCCGATCCGCCGCAATCACTTTGGCATCAATATCGGTTGTCTGGATAGAGACCGCAGCTTTCTTGCCATGGGATCCCGTACGAGGCGCGGCATGGGATGGAGTTTTCTGCCCGACTATCGTCGATGCCACCGGTTTTCTAGTGACGACAATAATGCTTTCCTGACTGCCTTTTCGGGGATCCATCGAGGGCGCCGGAATGCTTTTTAAAATTTTTCCGGAGGGCGAGTCAAAATACTGGTCCAGCTTTTCATCCGCAATCCGTTTCTTCTCTTCAGCCGACATGACAATCTTGCCTTTCGACGTATCTTTTTCGGCCTTGCTCTCAACCTTGTTTTCTGGCGTTTTGACATCGGCCTTTGCCCCTACCGCAACGGGAGACGGGGCAGAAACAACAGCAGGAGACGGGGCCGATAACGTGGCCGTATCCGGAACCGGAACAACAGAAGGCGCAGGCGTAGGCGTAACAGATGCAGGGCTAACAGACGCAGGCGGGGTCACAGGAGTGGTCGGAACGGCAACATCCGTCGCCACATCTGCCGCAGCCACACCCGTAGAGACGGAGGGGGAAGGAGAGTCAGAAGTGGATGTCGGCGCGGGCGTCTCTGGTGTCGGATTGGGTACCACCTGCGCCGGATCAACTTGAGCGATAGTTGCACCCTGCCCTGTGGCGACCTGATTTTCGGGAACAGGGGCTGTTTCCTGAATTTCAGTAGCCTGCGGCCCTTCCACAGGCGCCTGTGCCGTTACATAGAAGAATCCCCCCGCACCAGCCGCAGCCAGAACCGCCACCGCACCCAGAATACCGCCGACACGACGTGGTTTCCGGGCAGATCGCGTATCCTCGGCAAAGATACCATCTTCAATATCCCCCACATCCACGGAATCATCATCACTATCCGGAAAAGGCTCTGTCGCTGCTTTCCGGGAGGGTACCCCCTCCCCCATGACGACGGCCTCCGTCACGATCTCCTCCGTAACAGGCCCGGTTTCCTGACCCGAAGTCAGAGGATGTGCTGCGGGAGAAGATGTTCGATCAGAATGTGCGAAAATCGCGTCGTATTCATCATCCGCATCAAACTTCGTCTTATCATTATTGGACATACCATCACCATGGAAAAGAAAAAAAGAGGAAGGACCGAGAGAAAAGCTTTCATCCAGTGCGAGATCTTACACCATTCTCGGGCATTTGAAAAGAATCATGCGGCTTTGCCAATAATCTTCAAAAACGACTTCTCGAGATATTTTTCATCGGTACGCGCCTTCATCTCTTCCGGAGCGCCCGTAAACATCACATGGGACGAATCAATCACCGTAACGCAATCACAAATTTCGTCCATATCCGCCAGAATATGACTGCTTAAAATCACTGTGCGGCCGTCGGCTTTCACAGACGCCAAAAGATTTTTCAC
The DNA here is from genome assembly GCA_964570705.1 of uncultured Micavibrio sp. Taxonomy (GTDB): domain Bacteria; phylum Pseudomonadota; class Alphaproteobacteria; order Micavibrionales; family Micavibrionaceae; genus UBA1573. The sequence goes on along the minus strand of CAZMZK010000009.1, from coordinate 14,311 downwards.
CAGAACCCGCGCCAACGGATCCAAACCACTCATCGGTTCGTCCAGAACCAATATTTTGCATCCGGTTAAAACCGTTGCAATCAAACCAAGTTTCTGGCGCATCCCCTTGGAATAAGTCTGCACTTTATTCTTTAAAACAGCAGGATCCAACGCCAATTTCCGACAGGCCTCCTCCATATCCTCAACAGGAACTTCACGGCCATATAATGACGACGCAAACTGGATAAACTCTCCTCCGCGCAAGAACCACGGAGGATCAAATCGCTCTGGCAAATACGACACATCAGCACGGACATTGGCCTCGCTCGAGACACGCCCCAATACACGCACCTCGCCGGATATCGGAGATTTCAATCCCAAAGCAATCTTGATCAACGTTGTCTTTCCAACTCCGTTCAAGCCGATCAAGCCATAGGTTTGACCCAAGTCAACCGAGAAAGATATGCTATCCAGAACCGTCCGGCCGCCGTATCCCGCCGTGACATGCACAACTTCCAATGCTTTTTCTGTTATATCGGACATCATCCCTATCTCCATGTGATCCATACTATCCCGGTAAAAACACACGCGAATCCAGATTGAATTTCTGGTTGGCGCGCAAGCGGATAGGATAGAGCTGGTTGGTTTGCTCATCAAACCATTTCAATTCGATAAAATCTTTGTAAACGCGCAAGTCAATGACCTGTTTCGGCAAATTATCCGGCGTAACACGCCCGTTATTCAACCAGATCGTCCAGTCATCCGGAGTATTATACGCAATTCCGCTTAATTGGATATTTCTTAACACCGTGGGCGAACGGTAATTCGGGTCATTTGGATCTGCATTTTTAAGATCTGAAAGGCTGGGAGATTTTGTATGAAATCCGACACGTGCCTCGCGCAGTAACGCATACTGGCTCGGGGTAAACACGAGAGAGGGCACAGAGCTGCGCTCAAAAATTTCGGCCCCCTTCTTACTCCGGATTTCTTTTTCAATATTGCGGAGCAACCGAATTTCGTAAGGAAGATCTTTTTCATCCTTCCCTTCCATCGACTTGGTTTCTCCCAATTTCGCACCATTACCCCCAGGGCCAACAGGGACGGCAGGGGCCGCCGCAGAGGGGATATCCTGGGCCTGCACAGACACAGCCCCCAGCCCCATCATCACAACCCCCAACAGGGTCATAGCCAGTTTTTTCTGCTTATTTCCCATTATCATCCCCATTTCCCACAGGAACCACACTGTTTTCGGGAGTCATCGTAAACCAATCGAAATGTAACTCTGCCTCTACCAAAGGAGACGGCGTCGTGCCCCCGATTGTTTTTAAAACATCCATTTTAAACATATCTTTGCGTTCCAGTTTCAGAGAAGAAATATCGATAGATCCTGGAAATTTTTCTTCTATAAATTTGATAAACGTATACACATCCACATCATCCACCGATTGAATCGACACAACAACCGGACTTTTTAACACGACCTGTTTGGCCAGATCCGTTTTGGGATCCTTGATCAATTCGCCTGCACCGAATTTCAGATTTGCCTTCAACAACCCTGCATAATCGCTTAATTTTTCCAGACTATCGATGGCAGGCGAACGATCCTGATCATTAAAAAATCCACGCGCTTCAAGTTCTTTAAAAGCCCGCAACTGGCTTTGCAAAAGAACATATTCTTCCTTCATACGACTGACATCCGCATATTTCTGGTCAACAGCAGCTTTGGTTGTTTGCAAATCCTGAGTAGATTGCTCGTGCGCAGGAACCAGAACATAATAATACGCCCCGCCCACACCCGCAATGAGAGCAGCCAGAATTGCCAGAAATATCACCCGTTTACTTCCCAGAATCTTTAGCATTTTCCACCTTCTGGATCAAAATTTCGGAATTGTAACGTTCATTCGCAGATTTCTGACTTGCCGTCAGCCCGACTTCGCGGTCCACAGCCCCACGGAAGGTCAAATTCTGCAACATGGCCCCTATGCTGGCACGATATCCCATCGGCGACAGACGTTGATTTAAGCGATCCACCAGATCCGACATTTCCTTATTGCCATCTTTCGGATTAATCGTCCCGGCAAAACTGAATTTCAGCTTTAAACTCGCCCCCCTTACCGGAGCAGGAGTCCCTCCTGCAGGAATTGCGGCCAGAGGATTTCCCTCGTTCTGAAAATCAAACGAATCAAGACGTAAATCATTCAAATCCCGTCCGATTTCTTTTAGAACACCCAAAACATCTACATGTTGTTGATGAATGCGCTTATCCACATCCAACGCCGCCGTAATCAGATTGACGTCAATCCCCATTGAGTCTTTCCGCTTCACCTCTTCCTGATACAGCCGGTCAATTTCAGCCAATTGGCTTTTCGCGACCTCAAGATTGACAGTATCCTGATAATACCCCTGCACCTCATCCGAGGCGACATACAGCACACCGCCCAGAACAAGCGTCAGAGCAAGCATCGCCACCGATGCCATTTTCCGTGGCCCCGCAATGTCCATAATTTCTTTGGACGATAAGGGAAGAGTCAACGCAAATTTTTTCGCAGCCCATCCGGCATGCAATCCGTCCGAAAAATGCTCCGCTTCGACCGGTGAGATGGAAATGCCCAACAACGCGCCGGCCTCGTACGGAGACAAGGTGGCAAAGCTCGAAGGCACATTCATCAATCCTTCTAGCACTTCGGCAAAATTTTTGTCCCCCAGAACAATGATATTCAATCCGTCTTCCGGTACATACCCAAATCGGGATAAATAACTCAACGTTGCGTGAACTTCTGTAGATACATCCGAAGCCCATGCATCTTCCTGTCCCGCCTGAGGTTCATCCACCGGCGTTACACGGGTCAGCGCAAGTTCGTTTCCTCGCACCACAATCTGGCGCAAGCCTCCTCCCTTGTGCTGCCCAACGAGAATGGTCCATGCAGAGGCACCCATGCCCTGCGATGTCTTGGACAACTTCGTTGACAACGCCTTCAACATATCGGACGATTCAATCGGTAACAATCCATAGCCGGTAAAGCCACAATCACTTCTGGCAACAGCCCGTATCACGCGCGAAAATGTTTCCGTAGATGGGGACGCCGCAAACAAATAGATACTTCCCGCATCTTTTTTCTTTTCTTTGGTGTTGTCTTGCCCCCGCTCTTTGGCCAATGCTGTGGCTTCTTTCAATTCCATTGCGGCCCGCATCGGATAATTCGGGAACGCCACATTCAAACGCCGTTTGATAATATTGACTTTATCAAATGACGTGGGCACAGAGATTTTTTCTTTCCGGTAATGCTGCTCCACAGCATCATTCAACACAAGGACAGAGCCGACACCGGAGCGCCCCAATATCTCGACCAGCCTGTCTTCAAAATCCTGATTCCGCCACGGAATCGTGTCGATATACGTACTCTTTGAGCCCGACACCTTATGGACACACACCCCGTCATCCGTCAAAACAATCACGGCGCGCGATGGCAATAAAAAAGAGAACTGACCCAGATCCATGTGCAACTGCCTTACATATTGATTTTTTCAAAGCTCGAATAAATCGGACCGAACACAGCGACCGCAATCCATAAGATAATAATACCCAACAACGCCGTCAACATCGGCTCGATCATAGTAATCAGACCGGACACGGCCTCATCCACGTCCCGTGTATAGAAATCCGACACCTGATTTAATACTGGCGTCAAATTCCCCGACTCTTCACCGATTTTAATCATTCGCGTGACAAGCGTCGGGAACTCGCCCGAAGCCCCGAAGGCCTGCGACAAAGGAGCCCCGGCCTGAACCCGCCCCTGCACGGTATCCAAGGCCTCCATCAATGCCAGATTGGTGACTGTTTTCTGCGCCGATTTCAAACAATTGATCACGTCAATCCCGCTGGAAAACAAAGAGCCGAATGTCTGCGCATAACGGGCAATGGCGACTTTCCGGATAATCGGCCCCGCAATCGGCAACCGCAGAAACAACGAATCCATATGAAACGCAAAATCTTCAGAATTTTTTCGGAGTATTTTATACAAAAAAATTAAGACGATAGGCCCAAAAAGAACAACCCACCAATACTCTGTAAAGAAATTAGAGGTCATAACCAAGGCCACGGTATAAAACGGCAACTCCTGCCCCAAATTGATAATAAACCCGATAATTTCTGGAACTACAACCTTCATCATAATTGTAACTGTCAGAAAGACAACCGCCATCAAAATCATCGGATAACGGGTAGCCTTCTTGACTTTTGTTTGCATATCATCAACCCATTTCAGATATTTGATCAGCTGGGTATAGGATTTTTCCAGATCCCCCGTATCCTCCCCCGCCTTGATCAAAGACACATACAAACTGGTAAAGACTTTGGGATAATTTGCCAAAGACTCGGACAAGGAACTTCCATCTGACACATTCCGACTCACATCGGTCATAATGTCTTTCATCGTCTGATTCTCTGACGAATCCCTCACATCAGCAAGGGAATCCAGCATGGGAACCCCGGCCGCCTGAAGCTGTTCCAGATGCATAAAAAATTGAATCAAATCCCGTGTCTTGATTTTTGGGCGCATAATCGACAAGCCGCCCAAACTGGATTCGTTCTTAACAGGAGCACACGTCACCAGCTCCAGCCCCGATGTTTTGAGCTGGTTATAAAGATCAACCTCGTTGGCAGCCGAAACCACCCCGCGAACAGGACGCCCTCTGGCATTATAAGCTTTGTACTTATAAGGCTGAATAATAAACCTCCATAGACAATCCCAAGAACAGGGAGAGAGAAAAAGACACGGTTAGTTTTTGTGGATATCAACAGCAGAAGCGATTTCTTCCAGACTGGTTAATCCATCCAATACTTTCAGGATACCATCATCCCGCATATTTTTGAATCCCTTTTGTTTAGCGGCCCGCTTTAATTCGACTTTTGTTCCTCCCCGAGCCACAATTTCGTCCAAATCCTCATCCATCAGGAGAATTTCCGCAATAGCCACACGACCTTTGTAGCCCTGACCAGAGCACGCAGGACAGCCCCCCTGATGGGCTTTGAAGATTTTTTGCGTCTCCGGTTCAATTCCCAGAATCTTGCATTGTTCAGGATCCGGCATCACTTCGACTTTACATTCTGAACAGAGTTTCCGAACCAAACGCTGGGCAAATACCGCAATAATCGCCCCCGCAATCATCCCCGGCTTCATCCCCAGATCCACCAAACGCGGAATAGCCCCGAACGAGTCGTTGGTGTGCAAGGTCGTATAAACCTGGTGCCCCGTCATCGCCGCTTTCAAGGCCATTTCCCCCGTGGTTCCATCACGGATCTCCCCGATAAAGATCACATCAGGATCCTGACGCAACAAAGCCTTAATCCCGTCCGAAAATTCCAATATCCCTTCCCGAACATGGGTTTGACGAATCATCGGCAGGGAATACTCCACCGGATCCTCCAATGTCTGGATATTGATCTCGACCTTGTTAATTTCGTTGATCATCGAATAGAGCGACGTACTTTTCCCGCTCCCTGTTGGCCCCGTCACAATAATAATCCCTTCGGGGCGCGCCTGTGCGCGACGGATACGGGCCAGATTCTCCGGACTAAATCCTAATTTTTCAAGTGGCTTGATGCTTGCGGTTTTATCGAGAACCCGCAAAACAATATTTTCGCCATGTACCGTCGGCAAAGACGATACACGGAAATCGGCTTCCCGATCCCCAATATTCAAATTAAATCGTCCATCTTGCGGAGATAATTTGTCCGCGATATTCATTTTGGACATAATTTTTAAACGTTGCGACACACCATTCCACACTTTTTTATGCAGAATCTGGGCCGTATACAACACCCCGTCCAAACGACAACGCAACCGGACAAAGTTTTCCTCCGGTTCAAAGTGCAAGTCCGACACGCCGGTTTTGACGGCCTCAATCAAAAGCGCATTAACCAGACGGACAATCGGGTGGGAATACGCCTGATCTTCCGACACTTTAACCACATCATCCGGATTGGCTTTTCCGCTATCCAGTTCATGCAAAATATCTTCGATGACACTCGAATAACCATAGGCAGCATCAATCGCATCGGAAATAACGGCCGGTGACGCAATCAGGAATTTGATCGCGGTATTTTTTGGGATAAGCCGTTTGATACTGTCCAACGCGACAATATCATACGGATCCACCACCGCAAACACCGCGACATCGTCATTGTAGGACACCGGCAGAATGCGTAATTTCTTGGCATCCGCCTTATCCACCAAAGCCAAAGCATCCCCGTCAAACACCGTGATTTTCGGATCAAACACATCATGGCCGGACGAATCCGCCAAAAATTCAACCAGAATACTTTCTTCAATAAAGCCCAGCTCAATCAGGACCTGCCCCAGCAATTTCCCGCTGATCTTTTTTTCCTGTAAAGCAACGCTCAATTGCTCATTGGTAATGATTCCGCGTGCAACCAGACGCTCCCCGATACGCCCTCGGGGATCTGTCCCTTTGCTTCCACCGCCCGAGGCATCGCCCCCTGCCGCGTAATCCCCATGCCCTCTGGAAACCCATCCCGTGTTCTTGCGCAACACATCGCCATGCGACGAGGCTCCACCCTGACCCAAACGTGCAGGAAGCTTCGGATCATTCGAACCCGCTTCATTCTGTGTTAGATCAATAAACTCCATAAGATTTCAGTTCCTTAGCCTTGATGAGCATCCTAAGAGAGAACGCAGAAAAGAGAGAGACAGCGATCATAAATGATCACCGCATTCCTACATTATGCGGAAAGTATTAAAAAAAACTTATGTTTTGCCCTTTTGGGCGAAATACCCCGACTTTTAACAAGCCTTTAAGGATTCCCTCCTAAAATCAGGCGAGAAACAGGACAGGTGCACTATGGCCACAGAAATTCGCCGTTTAATTTTTTCCCATGACGAAGCCATCGAGGCTCTTCGCTCTTTCGGCAATAAAAACGGGATCAGCTTTCCAGCCGGAAAGATTATTCGGGCCCGTTTTGCCGGAAATGCCGAATACGAAATTCATTCGATGAAAGAATTGAGATCAAAAATTCAACGGGATTATAACGTCAAAGAAAATCCCCGCGCCGTGACGATCACTATTTTTTGCGACGCAACACTGGAGCAAAAATATTACAATCTGACGGCGAATTTTATCAGCGCAGCTCTGATCGAATATTGTATCCATAATAAGATTATGCTCCCCAAAGATGCTGAAAAACGCCTTGATCTGACCGATTTCAATATCTGTCTGGATATCAGCAAAGAAAGCTTTACCGAAGCCGATCAACCCGGGTCCCGCCTCCACCTTGAGGATTAAGCATGCCCTTCCCAACCGCCCCCCAACCAGAATGTGCATAATTGCATTTAAATAGTTGAAGATATTCGGAAAATTACCTAAAACCATAGGTATGAAAAATTTGCCGAATGCCATGACCATCGGGCGGTTATTAACTCTCCCTCTGCTGGTCCTTTTAATGATGATCGATGCCCCATGGGCCGCGTGGTCTGCCCTTGCCCTGTATACGATCGGATGTATTACCGACTGGCTGGACGGATTTATTGCCCGCAAATTCCATTTGGAAACGCCTTTTGGCAAATTTATGGACCCGATTGCCGATAAAATTTTTATTGCGACTGTTCTGATTTGCTTGATAGCCAATGGCCATCTGTCGGGATGGGGCGTTATCCCTGTGCTCCTGATCCTGTGCCGTGAATTCCTGATTTCCGGACTGCGCGAGTTTTTCGGCCCCCAGCATATCCAGTTTCCCGTCTCGCGTCTGGCGAAATGGAAAACCGGTATCCAGATGTTTGCTCTCGGCTTTCTGATTATGGGAGAATACGGAACCTCGGTTCTGCCATGGAATGTCGGGATTGGCTACGTGTTGTTGGTTGCCGCCACCGTTCTGACCGTCATCACCGGCTGGACCTATATGAAAGAAGGGATGAAACATCTGTAACATGAACCTTTATTCCACACTGACCCCGCTTTTGTTTAAAATCCCGCCGGAAACAGCCCATCGCTTAACGATACACGTTTTGCGCTTTCTACCAGGTTTTTTATTCCCAAAATTTACGACAACATCTCCATCCATACACCCCACTCTGCGCAGCATTCTCTGGGGGCGCAATTTTCCAAATCCGGTTGGCCTTGCCGCCGGATTTGATAAAAACGCCGAAGCCGTCAGCGGATTGTTCCATCTGGGGTTTGGCTTTGTCGAAGTGGGAACCGTCACCGTAAAACCGCAAGAGGGCAACCCTCGCCCCCGCGTTTTCCGCTGCCCCGAACACAACGCCGTCATCAACCGCATGGGATTCCCGAATTGCGGCGTCGCCCGTTTCAAAGACAATTTGCAAAAATTCCTGGGTAAAAAACCCCGCCCGATTGGCGTTCTGGGCCTGAATATCGGCATGAACAAAGACCAGACCGATCCAGCCAAAGACTATACCGCGTTGGTGCGCTCACTGGCTCCGATGGCGGATTACCTGACCATCAATATTTCGTCCCCCAACACACCGGGCCTCCGCAATCTGCAAGAAAAAGAACCCCTCACCGAATTATTGACCGCCGTTCTGGCAGAACGGGCCGCGTCGTGTGGAGATCACCCTCCCCCGCTTTTGTTAAAACTGGCCCCGGATCTGAGCGATGCGCAACTGGATGATATCGCCAGCGTCCTTTTGACGTTGAAAATTGACGGAGTCATCCTGACCAATACGACGTTATCACGGCCAGAGGCCCTGCCCGCCAAATTTGCCGAACAAAAAGGCGGATTGAGTGGCGCGCCCCTGACAGATCTTTCGACCGCCATTATCCGCCGCTTTTATGCGATTACCAAAGGCCAGATCCCGATCATCGGGGTTGGCGGCATCAGTTCCGCCGCAGACGCCTACGCCAAAATCCGCGCAGGTGCATCTTTGGTACAGGTCTATAGCGGTTTAATCTTCCAAGGCCCAACATTACCCGCTATGATTAACGCAGGTTTGATGGAATTGCTGCAACGGGATGGGTTCTCCCATATTTCCGAAGCTGTCGGCGCAGATCACAGGGATATACATACCAATTATGGCACAGCGCAACTTGCTTGACCGATTAACCGAATACCCCGCCTTCTGGTTGGGGGTCTATGGCTGTGGCAGCCTGATGACCGTGACAGCCATCGCAGGCACGGCCGGAGGAATCGCAGCCGGATCCGCCGCCGGATTTTTTCTGTTGGCAGGAACCTTTGGTTATGAAGCCCTAACCCGCCGCAGTCTGGACGAAAAATTTGGCCGCCGTGTGGCCACGCTGGAAGACACACAGCACCTCCTCCAATCGGATATCAGCAGCACTCAGGACACACTCGCCCACCTGCGCGAAGGTCTGGCAGATACCGCCGAATCCTTGAATCGTGATTTACAAAAACTGTCTCATGTCGGGGATTCTGCGGCACGCGCCACAGCTCCGGCTCTGCGCACGTTGCAACGCTCCTTTGAAACCATGGGATCCAGAACGGGAGTCCAAACGGGTCTCAGCCAAACTGGTCTCAGAGGGTCTTCTAAAAAAGCCCCTATTGATCGGTTTATGTCGCGCCAACCTCCTGCGAACGCCTCCATGGAAGAGGAACAAGGTGCAACTGCCACAGAATTAAAAGCCCCATCCCGCGCCCAAAAATACAAAGATATGTTATTGATGGCGGCCTCCCGTCATCACAGTCCCGTGGACGATCACCGGCTGGCACCCACCTTGTCTGCTCCGGCCTTGTCCGCTCCTACCTTGTCCGCATCCACCCCCCAACCGGATTATTCGGATGATGTTGTGGCCGAACTGATTCATCAAGCGATCCAGAATGACCGCATTGAAATTTTTGCCCAACCCATTGTGAAATTGCCGTCCCGCAAATTACAATATCTGGAATTATTCGCCCGTATCCGCGCCCGATCCGGCATTTATCTGAACGCCGAAAATTATCGCCCCTTGGCCGAAAAAGAAACAATGATCGAAAATGTCGATCACATGTTGCTCACCCATGTTCTGGATACCATCCGCAACGATGAACGGCGGAATATCCATATCGGCTATTTTATCAATATCTCGTCACGCTCCTTGCGCGATAAATCCTATATGACCGATCTTCTGGACTTTGTCCGGATGCGCCGCGAACTGGCTCCGCGTCTTGTCTTTGAATTGCAATATGACGATCTGAAAAACCTGTCTCCGGCCTGTTACAAACTGATTGACGGATTGACCCATATCGGATGCCAATTCTCGGTGGACAATGTGCCCAATGCCCGCTTTGACAATACATTATTATCGGATCATGGATTTACCTTTATCAAATTCAGTGCGTCCCATTTGATGCGCATGTGCAGCGAACCCGATGGCGAAATGGACGTGGCACGGATGAAATCCACCCTTGATAGCTCCGGCCTTGTCCTGATTGTCGACAAACTGGAAACCGAACATGATTTGAAAGAATTGCTCGATTTTGAAATCGATTATGGCGAAGGCTACCTCTTTGGCCGTCCGGATCTGGAAATGGCCTATCGCCCGCGCCGCATGGCCTAAATTTTTTGACACGCTTTTTGATACGCTTTTTTATATACGGAGTTTTCCAATGAAACGTCTTCCTCTGTTCGTGGCACTTACTCTCCTGACGCTTCCCGCAACAAGCACAGCCTTCGCGGCGCCGCGCCCTGCCATCTCGCTCTATGGCGATTTAAAATATCCGGCCAATTTTACCCATTTTTCCTACGTCAATCCGGACGCCCCCAAAGGCGGCACGCTACACCTCTCTGCCATTGGATCCTTTGACAATCTGAACCCCTATATTATCAAAGGCGAAGCTGCCGAAGGTGTGGATGCCCTGACCAATGTCACACTGATGACCCAATCCTATGACGAACCGTTTTCGATGTACGCCCAATTGGCGGACACAGTCGATCTCGCCGATGATCGTGCGTCTATGACTTTCCATTTAAATCCCAAAGCCATCTGGGATGATGGAACCCCCATCACAGCCGATGATGTCGTGTGGACATTTACCACCCTGACCAAAGACGGAGCCCCTTTCTACCGTGCGTATTACGCCGATGTGGCGACCACGAAAGCAGGCAACGCGCACAGCGTCACCTTTACCTTTAAAACCGCCACCAATCGGGAATTGCCGTTGATATTGGCGCAAATGCCCATCCTTCCCAAACATTATTGGGCCAATAAAAATTTTGGCGAAACAACGCTGACACCTCCCGTCGCCGCAGGCCCGTATAAAATCACACGTGTGGTTGCGGGGCGATCGATTGAATTCACGCGCAACCCGCACTGGTGGGGCAATGATCTTCCGACCAATGTGGGCCGCTATAACTTTGATAAAATCGTCTACACCTATTACCGCGACCAGAACGTTGCTCTGGAAGCCTTTTTTGCCGGAGAATTCGATATCCAACAGGAAAGTGTTGCCAAGCTGTGGCAAACAGCCTACACCGCCCCCCCTGTCATGGATGGACGCATTATCAAACAAGAAATTGCCAACACCCGCCCTGTCGGGATGCAAGCGTTTATCTACAATCTGCGCCGCCCTGTATTTCAAGACATCGCGGTCCGCAAAGCTTTGGCCTATGCGTTTGACTTTGACTGGGAAAACAAACAATTCGCCTTTGGATCCTATCAACGCACGCGCAGCTTCTTTGAAAACTCGGACCTCGCCGCGACCGGATTGCCATCGGATAAAGAAGTGGCGCTTCTCTCGCCGCTCAAGGACACACTCCCTCCCGAAATTTTTACCGCAGCCTATCAGCCGCCCACAACCGATGGCAGCGGCAATAACCGCGCGCATTTGAAAACAGCCGCCGATATTCTGGAATCGGCCGGATATAAGCTTGGCAAAGATGGCATTCGCGTCCATGAAAAAACCGGCGTGCGGTTGTCATTTGAATTTGTGGATGCCAATCCGGCATTTGAACGCTGGATCCTGCCTTTTACCCAGAACCTGAAACGGATCGGGGTCGAATGCCGCTTCCGTGTTCTGGACAGTAGCCAATATATCAACCGCATGCAGAAATTCGATTTTGATATGACGACATCGGTCTTTGCCCAATCCGATAGCCCGGGCAATGAACAACGTGAATACTGGACATCTGCCAAAGCCGACATTCCGGGATCCCGCAATTATATCGGCATAAAAAACCCCGCCGTAGATACACTGGTCGATCACCTGATCCATGCCCAAACACGTGAGGAGCTGGTCACATCCACCCGCGCCCTTGACCGCGTCTTGCAGTGGAATCACTATGTGATCCCGAACTGGTTCTATAACAAATGGCGGCTGGCATGGTGGAATCGTCTCGACCACCCACAACATCTTTCCGGCACCACACCGGCCATTCTGGATACATGGTGGATCAAGGATAAGAAAAATGCCGTTACAAAAAAATAAAACCATCCTGATCTTTCACGGAACAAAAGGATCTCCAGAAGGAAACTGGTTCCCTTGGCTAAAATCACTGGCCGAGTCACGGGGATATAACGTCTACGTTCCTCGGTTTCCAACACCGGAAAATCAATCTGTTGATTCATGGTTCAACGCGCTCTCACACCAAGCCCCAGCCATTGATACCAACACCATTCTGATAGGGCACAGCATTGGAGCAACATTCCTGATGAATGTTCTGGAACGTCTTTCTACCCCTGTCTACAAAAGCATTTTTGTATCTCCGGTTCTGGATTTATTGGGGTTGGAAGAATATGACACTTTAAATCGCTCGTTTATAAAAACACCAGATTATGATTGGGACTCCATGTCTGCCAATGCTGGAGATCGTTATATTCTTCATGGCGATAACGACCCGTATGTTCCACAAACCCATGCTGAATTTTTACAGGATCAAATTGGTGGTGAATTGTTTATTATTCCCAATGGGGGGCATTTAAATGCTGAATTCAACTATACAAAATTTGAAATGTTATGGGACTTAATTGAAAAGACCCCCCAACCTGATATCGAGTAAAACCATGAACACCGCAATTATTATTCCGGCCCGTTATGGATCCACCCGCTTTCCCGGAAAACCTCTGGCCATGCTGGCGGGGAAAACCGTTCTGGAACGCGTGGTAGGGATCGCCCGCCACGTGGCCGACACCCTCCCGAATGTGACCTATGCCGTTGCCACGGACGATGCCCGAATTCAGGCGTTTTGTCGTGAAACATCCCTCCCCGTGATTATGACGGACTCCGCGTGTGAAACCGGCACCGATCGCGTCATGGCGGCGGCAAAGACGTTACCGTCTTCCCCTGATTTCATTGTCAATTTACAAGGCGATGCTCCGTTTACCCCGCCCGATTTTGTGTTGGAATTAATTCACGCCTATCAGGATAATCCCACAGCCGACATTGTCACACCCGTTGTGCAATTATCCTGGGACGAATTGGATGCGCTCCGCGATCATAAACGCGATACACCGTTTAGCGGCACGACAGCCATCGTGGATTCCACAGGCCGCGCCCTGTGGTTTTCCAAGAATATTATTCCTGCCATACGCAAAGAAGAATCCCTGCGATCAACCCGACCTCTCTCACCGGTATATCGCCATATCGGGCTCTATGGATATGCACGCCCTGCATTGGAACGATATGTGACCTTGCCCCCGTCCCCTTATGAATCTCTCGAAGGATTGGAACAACTCCGCGCCCTTGAAAACGGCATGATCATTCAGGCCGTCATTGTCGATTACAAAGGCCGTCCGGCTATGACCGGGATTGACAGTCCGGAAGATCTGATCCGCGCCGAAGCTTTATTAAAAGGATAATCCCGCTATGACCACCACATCAACCACCACAACACTCATCATCGCCCGCCACGGCAACACCTTTACCCCCGATCAAACCCCGACCCGTGTCGGGGCACGTACCGATTTGCCGTTGGTCGAAAGTGGCGAGGACCAAGCCCTGCGCCTTGGCCATCATTTAAAAGCCCAGAAACTGATCCCCGATATTGTTTTTACCTCCACACTCCGCCGCGCCGTCGTCACCGCGCGTCTGGCCTGTGTGGCGATGATGTGCCCTGCGCCCAATGCGCCGCTGCATTTTTTGAACGAGATCGATCACGGCCCTGATGAAGGCAAAACCGATGCCGAAATCACGGCACGCTTGGGCGCAGACGCTCTCCCCCAATGGGATAAAAACGGAATTATGCCCGCCGAATGGTCACCCCGACCCGATGACATTACGGCGCGGTGGCAGGATTTTCTGAACCGCTGTGCCACCGAATTTGTCGGGCATAAAATTCTGGTGGTTACCAGCAACGGCGTCGCCCGTTTCGCTTTAAAGGCTGCCGAGAATGGGGCCTCTTTTCCCCTGAAACTCGCCACAGGGGCC